>JAOMSY010000027.1 GCA_028355575.1 Francisellaceae bacterium
ATTGTTATAAGCACACCTATTGAGACGTAGCATGATTGCTGAACTAAATGGACAACAATCAAATGACATTAGCGAAAGAATAAATAAGATTATTTCTCCTATGCTCATTCCAAAAGGGAATGGTGTATTATTGTCATTTTGGACAAATGACCTAAATTATATTCGAATATATCCAGACCAAGAATTTTATGATTATATTATTTCAAGTAAAATGTTTTTAAGTTCTACCGTTAACCATATACGTAAAATAAATATGAACTCTGATCTATCGCCAAATGAGTTTTGGTGTAGTGATACGTTATTTCAAAAATACGAAAAATTATCTAATACGCTTAATGTGATCATTCCAAATACCTACGTGCGAGTATTTAATGAAGGCAAATTAATTTTCCAATTTGTTAAATACAAAAAAAAAATGCCCATCAATCTTCAAAAATCGCAAGAGATAAAAACAATGGCGACATTTATGGGCTTGATTTCTGAAACACTAGTAGATTACCTTCCAGTTTTACAAGATACGCAATTTTCAATAAATGCAAGATATCGAGATAACATTGTATTAAACCAAGGTGTTGATAAGTTATTATTGACTGACCTTGAAAAGAAAACGCTATATTGGCTTTCTGTTGGTAAAACTTTAGAGGATATAGCCTTAATGTATGACAATAAACCAAGTAGCGTTAAATCGAGAATGTCTGTTGTTCGTGAGAAATTAAATGCAACAACAAATATTCAAGCTGTGGCAATGGCATTGAAGTATAAGCTCTTATAAATTAAAAACATTCAGAATGGAGTACGTGTAAATATATTAATTTTTCTTACTTAATCTGCTAAAAAAATCGAAATAGTAACTGATGTATACTTGATACAAAAGGCCTACGCAAAAGCTTGATACACTGATTCCAATTAGCACATCACTAAGGTAATGATGAATTATTAAAATTCTATCTAGCGCTACACATATTGCTAAACAAATGACTAAAGTTGAAATAAATGTATTTCTGATGATGCAGACAGACGATAGTGCTATAGCAAAGTTAGCGCTTGTATGGCCAGAAGGCATCGAATTATAATTATACTTTATACTAAACCATGTTAAACCATATAGGTTTTGTGAAAAGAGCAGGTCAGGTCTTGTTCTAGCAACAATAATTTTGATAGTTAATGTGATTAGACAGGTTAAAATAAATGCTAGAATTATGAAGATTAACTTTTTGGCTATTGCATACTTTTTTTGATATATGAATGTTCCTGCTAATACTGTTAGTAGAAGAATAATGTATGCAATTCGAGTTTCTTTTGTCCAATTCTCAATAAAAAGTAATGTTGATTCAAACCAAGATGGATAATTAATTCCATGAAGAAATAATGCTAGTTGTTTGTCAATATAGATATAACTTAGCAATCCACTACATAAAGTAAATATTGTAATGATATAGAGTCTTTTAGAAATTGGGTCCATTTATAAATTTTAGTCAAAATATTTTGTAAAATTTTCAACTTTTTCCCGTGGTGTTCGATAATTATTAACCAGAGCACCTTTATCTTCATAGCCTAACGACATGCCACATAACAAGATATTTTCACTTGGGTATCCAAGCGTCTCTTTTACGATATCTGGATATTCAGCCAATGAGGCTTGAGGGCAAGTCGCCAAACCTTCAGATTGAGCCATTAACATGACTGACTGTAAGAACATCCCGTAATCTAGATATGAACCTTTCTCTATAACCTTGTCTGCAAAAAATAACAGCATGGCTGGTGCATCGAATGAGCGATAGTTTGCTGCCCATTGGTCAAGTTGTCTCGTTTTGTCTTCTCTTTGGATGCCTAATGTACCATACATAAGTAACCCGCATTCTTTCCGTCTGGATTTAAATTCATCTGTCCAAGTCAGTGGGTAGTATTGATAATCACTATTGCTTTTTAGTCCATTTCTGAATGCTGTTTCAATTTTATTTTGCAAATTATTTTTTGATTCACCTGAAACTACTGCAACCTGCCAAGGCTGTGTGTTAACGCCTGATGGAGCGCATCGTGCATATTCAAGAATAGTATTAACTAGCTCTTTTGGGACTGGCTTGTCTAAAAAAGCTCTGGTGGATTTTCTTTGTGTGAGGGCAGTTTTTACTTGCATGAATAATTATATCTGGTTGTTGGATATGTTATTACAATAAACAAAACTAGATTGATTTTCACTTAGAATTAACAAATTTATATTTTACCGATTGTAAAAGTTGTAGATGCTTGTACAAAGTTTTTATTTACAATTTCGGTTTTTACTGCGCTAGGTGTAGGTGGTGTATATCTATAACCACTGTCGATTGGCTGAACATCGTATTCGCCATCAGTTTTTAATTTGCTTTCAAGTTTTTGTGATGGTGTGGATACTGCTAAATTTTTAGATTCTGGAATCTTATAAATATCAGCATACGCACTAGTGATCATAAATAATGGCAATGTAATACAAAAAAAAGTTAAAACTCGGTTTATAACTTTCACTTCTATTTTCCCCAAAATAACCGCGTTAAATTGTAAAATGATGATTTGTAATTAACATTCCAGAGCTATTTGATATTGAGCTTATATCTTAGCTTGGAATTCAGCTGTTACTATAGCATAAGATTTTTAATAAGAAAGAAAAATAGGGTATTATTTTATAAAAAACTATTGCAAGACAGCAAAATGTTTTGTAGAGGAAAAAGCTATGAATATTAGAGAGTTGGCTTTTAATTAATCATGTGGTTTTGCAAAAACCACATAGTCTTTATGAGTTGCAACTAAATACGGTTTAGGATCAAGCTCTTTTTGGAGCATTAAAAAATTTCCATTACTAGTAAAAACAAATACTGAAGTATTATTTTTCCACATTTTGAAGAAATCTTGTTTATCAATATACCATTGAGGCCACTTACCATTATGTGATTGTTCATACTGTGTAATACCAAAATAGAATTCACGTTTCCAATTATCAGATTTTAGAATATCAGGATCATGCCAATCGCTTACAATGTATACTTTTCGTTGTAACAAGAATGGAATATCTTCTTTATAGTTTTCGTAACTCATAACAATAGAATCTTTTTGCAGCAAAGGCTTTACTTGATTAGTAAGAGGCTCTGAACCTTTTGTGTCAAAAACAGGTGCTGATAATACAACCCCAAGGTTGAATAAAGCTATTGTGATAGTACTAATAAAGATAGACTTTATTAATTGATTTTTTCTAACAAAGCTGTGTGAAATAATTGCACCAATTATCATTATTAACGCTGTTGGAATAAATACAGGATACATGCTTCCAGCGGGGAGTTTATGTTGTGCTGCTGGGAATATAAGCAAACCGAGGCCAACAATAACCAATACGATTGAGCCAATAGCATGGCTTACCTTAAAACCTTTAGTAATATGATCAGACTCAATCATTGTATTACTTGCTTTAGCCATTAACAGTGCTAATGGAACAAATATTGGTAAGATATAACCCACAAGTTTAGTGTGTGGAATGCTAAAGAAGATGAATATTGCGACTGCCCAAATTAACAGAAATAAGCTTTTAGAATCTTTGTGTCTGTCTTTCCAAAATAAATCAGCACCTTTTTTAAGGCGGCATGTAAAATAAATGCTCCAAGGTAGCATACCTACAATCATTATTAAAAAGTAAAACCATGGCCCCATTATTTTACTAGTATGGAAATCATCACCGACAAATCGTGCAAATTGTTGGTAATAAAAAAAGTAATATAAAAAATCAGGATTCTGCATTTGTGCTAATACACACCAAGGTACTGAAATAACTAAAAAGATAACAATACCTGTAGGTAGATAGATTTCCTTTAATACCCGCCAGTTATTCAGCAAAATAACCCAGATGCCAATGGCCATTGCTGGGAATACAAAACCCATTAGTCCCTTAGTCAAAAATGCAAGACCACCCACAGCATATGCACCATAAAAATAATACATACGAGCTTTAGATGGAAAAGGTTGTTGGAGGCCAACTAACATTAATAGGGCTGAAATCCATAAAAATGTAGCAACTTCAAGATCTAAATTAGCATAATGAGCAGATAAAAAATAAACTGGGCTACTTGCAACAATTGCTGCAGCGATTACACCAACTCGTCGACTATATAGTTTACGGCCAAACAAATAGGTAAGTATAACACCAACAAATCCAAACACTGCCATTGGCATTCTTGCGCCCCAAGCATTCACGCCAAATATTTTCAAACTAATAGCTTCTAACCAATAATACATAATTGGTTTATCTAAAAAAGGGACACCGTTTATGGTTGGGGTTATCCAATTACCAGAGTCAAGCATTTCTCTTGCAATTTCTGGATATCTCCCTTCATCGGGAATACTTAAGTTTCTTGAACCTAAAAAAATGATGAAATATATAGCTGATAAAATAGCAATAAAAATAATATCAACCCAGAATTCTGAGCGGTTAGTATGATCGAGTTTTTCCATAATTAGGTGTTTGAGTATATAGATTCCTACTTTAACTTTAGCAAATCAAAGAATTATTTTTGAATTTTAAGCATTTATTTTGTAAATAAACTGCATTGTGCAGCGAATTACTTTGAATATGTCTATATTGGAGATAAAGCTGTAAGAATAATATTTTATGAAAACGTTACAATTATTTATAATTTCTTTAATCATTATTAGTGTACAAGTTTTTGCTGATGAGATTGTCTCTCCAATGGGTGATTATAATGACCCATACGCAGTCAAAGCACCGGAAAATTATGCGACAATCAATAACGCGCCTAACAGTAACCGCTCTAATATGATTATTTTGCCAAATAATAAATTTGAAAAAACTTACATTTATAGTGAACAGCAACTCAAAGCTGAAAAAGATAAACATAAAGATGATAAGAAAAATAGTTAATACTGTAATACGCAATAGTCTTTACCTTTATATCATTCAAAAAAATCTTATTTGATTCCAACTTTCTATTAGGGTAATGTGTTTAAGTGGGCTAATGAGCGTTTTTATATTATGAAAAGCTATTTTTTGAATGAGTCAAACCTTGTTATTGAATTAGGTAATAAGTTAAATCGAGAGCTAAATAATCAAGCGTTATTAATATATTATTACTTTGTTGAAAATAAAAAATTGTATAATGATATGAGTATCATTGATATCGTGCCAACATATAATTCCATCGCTTTTCATTTTTATTTGAATCCTGAAAGTACTCATGAACAACTAAAAAAAATTATTATTAGTAAAGTTAAGCTGGCGTTATCATTAAATTATGACTGGCAGCAAAATATTTCCGAACATCAAATAAATGTAAGATATGATGGTATGGATATTGATAACTCAATCAAGAGATTGAATCTTTCAAAAACTGAATTTATTAAACTGCATACAGAGCCAACTTATCAAATTGCGATGCTAGGTTTTAAGCCTTATTTGCCTTATTTGTTGGGTCTAGATGAAAAGTTGGCAATGCCTAGATTAGAATCTCCACGTACTAGAATTCCAGCAGGTTCAATTGGTATTGGTGGTTCACAATCAAGTATTTTTCCTGTTGAGATGCCATGTGGTTGGCATATTATTGGGTCATCTGATTTTAAAGATTTTAAAAAGTTTAAACCTGGTGATCGTGTAAAATTTATTTCTGTTTAGTAGAGGTCAGTAATGATAAAAATTAATTGTGATATTGGTGAAAGAGGTGTTGCTCATCCTATTGATGATAAGTTGATGGAACATATTGATATTGCAAACATAGCTTGTGGTGGGCATGCTGGGGATCAAGCTTCGGTAAATTATTACTTATCCCTTTGTGATAAATATAATGTGAGGCCATCGGTGCATGTTGGTTATCCAGACCCTGAAAATTTTGGTCGTAAAAAAATGGATATATCTAATAAAGATTTATTTAAATCACTAGATAACCAAATTGAATTATTTCCATCAATAGACATGATAAAACCACATGGTGCGCTTTATTTTGCGATTAACGAGACTGATGAGTTAGCACAAATGTTTGTTGAATGGTGTGTTAAAAAGAAAATTAAAGTCATTATTAACACACCCTTTGGCCGCATCGCTGAAATATGTAAATCTAGAAATGATATATCATTGTTGAAAGAAAGCTTCGTTGAAAGAGGGTACTTTTTAAAAGACGATAACTATCCAGAATTAATTCCGAGGGGCGAGCCTAAGGCAGAAATTAAACAAGTTTCTGATGCAGTTAAGCAATATCAGGAGCTTACACAAGGATTTATTCTCATTAATGGTGAGTCGCATATCTTTGATTCAGAGACTGCTTGTATTCATTCTGATAGTACTATCGCGCTTGAGTTAGCAAAGGCTATAAAGGCGGGATAGATATAATGAATAATGGCTTGTATAGCATTAAAGGTGGATTGCATTTTGATGTCAATTATCGCCAGTATGGTAGTCAGGATAAGGGAATATCACCTGAAGGTGCGCAAGACCAGGCGGCATTTTTAACTGCTTATTATATGCTTGGTCAACCTGATTGCTTTGATTGTTCTGAGGTCATTTATCCAGGTAAAATTACTTTTAATGATGATGTGCTTTTTATCTTGACGGGTTCGCCGCATGAGTGCGTGAATTTGACTGATAGTAGTAACATATCTCAAAGAATTCAACATGCTTGTGTCTATGAAGCTAAGAAAGGGAGCAGCTTGGTCTTAAAAGACAGAGAGGTTGGCTTCCGCACTTTGCTGATGGTGATTAAAATATCAAATAAAAATAAAAGTAGAGCAGGGTTATTGCGAGGTGAGTTCCATCAATACTTTCCTTATTGGAGAGAGTTAAACAAACCAATACGTGTATTTGAGGGGCCTGAGCATCATATATTAAGTGATAATACCTTTTTGACTTCTGAATGGCAGTTAGACAAACAATCAAATCAAATGGGTATAAGGTTATTAGGCAATTTAATCCCGCACCAAAAATTACAAATGATATCTCAACCTGTTAGTGATGGTGTTATCCAGCTTTCACCAAATGGTCCAATAGTATTAATGCGCCATCGACAGACAACTGGAGGTTATCCAAGAATTGCTTGTCTTGCTGAAGTTGATATTGATCGATTAGCCCAAATACCTTTGGGTAGTCGTATCACTTTCGAAAAAATTAGTTTTGATGAAGCAATTAAATTAAAACAGCTTCAGTCAAAATCAATAGAAAAATTAGAAAGTGATTTTGGTTAAATAAATTGGCTTAGTTTTTAACTGTGACTAATGTTTATATCAATAATTCTACATGTTGATAAATATAATGATCTGACGAAAATTTGTAGACTACAATACGTGGTATAATTAATGCGATTAATTTATAAATCATTGATATAATTATCTAAAACCATCAATTAGAAAGATTATGACATCAAATAAAAACCTATCTACTATATTAACTTTAGCTGGATGCATCCCCTTTATTGTAGGTGTTGTTTTGCTTTATGCCGGCGTAACACAAATTTCAGTTGTAGGTAGTGTCCTGAATGCTTTGGTTATCTATTCAATAATGATTGGCTCATTCATGGCAGGCTCGCACTGGGCACAGTATATGAAAGACTCGAGTAAAACCGGAATAAACTTATACTTTAGTAGTAATATTATGGTGCTTGCATTATGGCTATTTTATTTACTAACGCCGAGTTATGTTGTTCTTATTGTTTTAATAATTGATTTTGCCTTGCTTTGGATACTTGACGCCATTATTTGTAAAGCAAAAATAATTACATTTGGTTATTTACTTATAAGAGCGATAGCAACTGCTATTGTGATCATTTGTTTAGTCCTTACATTTATGTTGGTATATGGTAATGATGTCAAATAATTCTATATTGGAGTTATTAATATATTTTGCCATTTATTATTCTGTTTTAGGGTTAATTTGTTTTATAGCGTACGGTCTTGATAAACAAGCAGCCAAAAATAATAAACAGCGTATACCAGAAAAAACATTACATCTGCTATCAATTTCTGGAGGATGGCTCGGTGCTTTTATTGGACAAAAAATGTTTCATCATAAGACCAGAAAAATTTCATTTCAAATTATGTACTGGGTCACAGTAGTATTGAATATTTCATTTGTGATTTTAATTTATATAGCTGTTTCCGATAATTTTAAATAATTACTTTTGTATTGATATCGAAAGCGCATGAATGTCTTCTTCCATCATGGCGCCTAGCGCTTGATAAATAGCTTTATGAGCCGCAATTCTGGAAAGTGAGCCAAGCTCATCAGATTTAATGCTTACCTTGAAGTGACCTTTACCCGTTTTATAACCTGCATGGCCTACATGCTTGTATGATTCATCTAGAACTTCTAGCTTTTCAGGCTTAAAGGCATAGGTCAATTTTTCTTTTATTTGTTCTACTCGTTTTGAATTATCCATTTTAGTTATTCCTTAATTATCACAATTGAGATAGCCTGATTCAGTTAATATAGCATTTAATGGTTGATCCCAGTTATTCGCATTTATATTACCTAATTTTTGGCAATCAAACGCACAACCAATTAATATTGTCTCATTTTTAAAAAGTGATCGGTATGCAAAACTGGTATCATAAAATCCTGCGCCCATGCCGATACGATTTCCATTCGCATCAAAACCGACAAGTGGCGTAAATACAATATCTAACTCCCAGGGCGCTAATATTTTATCTGCGTTAAATATGGGTGTTGCAATACCAAATTTGTCAGTTGTTAGAGGTGTTGAATCAGTATATTCAATAAAGAATAAGTGATGTGGTTTTAGTGGATGAAGAATAGGGCAAAACGTTTTAATACAATTCTGCCAAAGCTTTTTCATAAGTGGTTGTAAGTTAATTTCTTCTTTCAGTGCAAGATAAATACCAACTTTGTGTTGGTGAGTATTAATGTCTTGAATTAACTGTATATTAAAATTTGCAGCAAGATTTCCAGCAGCATAGGTTTTATATGGTATCGGAATATTTCTACGTTTTTCTCGGAGTTGTTTTCGTAGGATTTTATCCGTCATAAACGGTCTTTAGAATTATTTACCCGCACTTGCCGTTCGCATATACAAGGCTCTCGAACCCTCAAGAACCAAGTGGGTGCTTAAGTGAAATTTTCGGGCTTCTTAAACGAGTAAGATGCACTCCCAATAACGCTTTGTAGCTCCCTATTATGAAATTATCGGCTCGAGGCTGTAATACTCACGAACAAGGCAGGCAAAACTGTTGTATAACTATTATATAACAGTAATTTAGCTAAAAATGCAAACATAGCAGAAAATAATTTAGCAAAGATTTGTTTTTAATTTTTTATTAGATTGATCAATGGTAAAATTAATTATTATTATTGAAAAAGGCAAATAAAATGTCTAATACAAATATGCCAAGCTATGTGAATGTAACTAAGTCCTTAAGGTCATTAAAGGCATTAACTGAAGCTTCTGAATCACATGGTTTGCTATGCGCTTTATTCTGTGTGGGCGCAGATGTAAGGCAGTCAGCCTGGATTGACTCTATGTTAACTGATCACATTGAAGATGGTGATATAATGGTCAAAGAAGCAATTGATCATTTGAGTGCAATGTTTGAAAAAACAAAAATTCAATATGCATCTAACTTTTTCGACTTTGAACTTTTACTACCAGATGATAGTGCTGCTTTTCACCATAGAATTGGTGCGCTTGCGTTGTGGGCGCAAGGTTTCTTGGCAGGCGTTGGGCTGATGGGTGTAACATTGGACTCTAGTTATTCTAATGAAGTTAAAGAAGCAATTGAAGATCTCAGCAAAATTTCACGTTTACAATATGATGATGAAGAGATTGGTGATGATGAAGATGAGGGTGCTTATATTGAGCTAGTAGAATACGCTAAAGTTGCATCTTTGCTATTACACAGCGAATGTGAGGTTATTAAAAAACAACATGCATAATAAGCTTGATATCATAGTAATTGGTGGTGGCCTTGTTGGGTTCGCACTTGCAAGAGCAGTATCAGTTTTAGGGTATAAAGTAACACTGGTTGAAGCGAGAGAAGTTCAATCACCTAAAATCACAGAGCTAGATAACCGTTCTATTGCGCTTTCTTATCCAACCATCAGTGCGCTCAAGTCATTAGGTGTGTGGGAGAGTTTATCAAACCATGCGCAAGAAATTAAAAAAATACATGTTTCTGATAAAGGCAGGTACGGGCAATCAACCATAGATGGTGAAAATGAACACCTACCTTTTTTAGGTGCTGTCATAGAAATGCCATACCTGCATAATGCATTAATTGATTCTATCAAAAATGAGAATGTAGAAATAATTTCTCCCGCAAAAGTAGAAGCGATTAATGAATCTGACGCTGGTTATGAATTACAAATAAAACAGGATGATAATTTACAAACATATAATGCCAAACTCATTATTGCTTGCGATGGCGCTAATTCCCAAATTAGAGAAAAACTAGAACTGCCTACATTCAAAAAAGAATACAATCAAATCGCAATGGTTTGTAATATTCAATTAAAAAGAGGGCATGAGGGTATTGCGTATGAACGCTTTTATAAAGATGGCGTGACCGCAATATTACCATTGACTCAAAATCGCTGTGGATGTATCTGGACTATGCGACCTGAACAGGCAGAGGAATTTAAAAAGTTGTCTAATTCTCAGCTATTAAAGAAAATTCAAAATCAATTTGGTTATCGTTTGGGACGATTTGAGAATATTGGAAAAACTGGATGGTTCCCGTTGAGTCTAATAAGAGCAGAGAAGCTTTATAAAAATAATGTTTTATTATTTGGTAATGCTGCACATTTTTTACATCCTGTGTCAGCACAAGGGTTTAATTTAAGCGTAAGAGATGTTGCTTGTTTATGTGATTTAATTTCAGAACATGGTTTGAATCAGGATAATAAAGTTCTGTTACAGCAATATGAAGTCAAGCGATTAAGCGACCAAACAAGAACGGCCAATATCACTAACGGATTAATAGATATCTTTGGTGAGCAATCATTAAAATATAGAATAGGGCGAGGCATAGGTTTGCATATATTTGAGCGTACCTTATTTGGTAAAAAAATAATGAATAAAATTATGATGGGGCGTGATGGCAAGCTGTCTCGCTTGCATCTAAACAAAGTTGAGAGTTAATCATGAGTCAACAACAAGATATTTGTATCATTGGTGGTGGAATGGTTGGGCTTGCGTTAGCAAAGTCCTTATCTAAAAGCGACGCATTTACCATAAGCGTTATAGAAGGGTCAAAGCCTCAATTGGATTGGCAAGCGGATGACTATGCATTAAGAGTGAGTGCAATCAATCGAAATTCAGAGCTTCTGTTAAAGTCTATTGATGTATGGCATCATATTAATGCGAATAGCACTTCACCTTATACTGATATGCATGTTTGGGATGCTGGCGGCAGTGGTAGAATTTCAATGAGCTGTCTTGAGGTTGGTGAGACTGAGCTAGGATATATCATCGAAAATAGAGCAATTCAAAAAGCATTATATGAAGGTTGCGACTCAGACCATAATATTAATCTTATGTCAGGTATAAAAGTTAAAGACATTAAAGGTGAACCTGGTAATTGGGAAGTTGTTTTAGAAAATGACAAAATTGTTCAGGCCAAATTAATTATTGGTGCTGATGGAGCAAATTCTTGGTTACGTAAAACACTAGATTTTGAGTTAGATGTTAAGCCTTACAATCAAAATGCAATTGTTGGTGTAATAGAAACAGAAATTGACCACCAGCAAACTGCTTGGCAACGATTCCTTAAAACAGGTCCACTAGCTTTTTTACCGTTGAAGAATTCACACCAGTGCTCGATTGTATGGTCTTGTGAAACTGACAGGGCTAATCAGTTGATCAATCTTGATAGTAGTGAGTTCTGTTATGAGCTCGAACAAGCAATTGATCATAAATTTGGTAAGTTAAAATTACTCTCTAAAAAAGTACAGTTTCCACTCATTGAGCGTCATGCAAAATCATACTATAAGCCAGGTGTGGTTTTAGTTGGTGATGCAGCACATACAATTCATCCATTAGCAGGTCAAGGGGTTAACCTTGGTTTTAAAGATGTGGGTATTTTATCGCAAGAACTAGTCAAAGCAAAAAAATCAGGACGTCTTATCGAGCATACAAGTACATTACAAGCCTATGAACAGAAGAGAAGGCTTGATAATCAAATGACGATTTATGGCATGAAATTTTTCAAAGAATGTTTCTCCAATGACTATAAGCCACTAAATTTAGTTCGAAACCTTGGACTGTCTGCAACTGATAGCTTCAAACCACTTAAAAAAAGATTTATTTATCAAGCTATGGGTATCTAAATGCAGACAGATGATTTTGATTATAAACTCCCTGAAAATTTGATTGCGCGATATCCGCTCGACAAACGCGATCAATCAAGACTCTTAGTTTTAGATCGTGAAAGTAGCAAAATAGCAGATAATACATTTGCTAATATTATTGATTATTTGAATCCCGATGACTTGCTTGTTTTTAATGATAGCAAGGTTATGTCCGCTCGGCTATTTGGTAAGAAAGAGTCTGGTGGCGCTGTCGAATTGCTTATTGAGCGCATAGAGACAGATGAATTTATACTTGCCCATATAAGAGCAAATAAAGCTCCGAAAGTTGGGTCAAAAGTCATTATTCAAGACTTGGTTCTAGAAATAGTCAATAAAGATGAAAGTCTTTATGAGCTCAAAGTTGTAAGTGGTGATGTATTAAAAACGATGGAAAAGCATGGTCATATGCCATTACCGCCTTATATGAACCGTGATGATGAGCAGATGGATATTGAACGTTATCAAACTGTTTATTGTAAAGACTATGGTTCTGTTGCCGCACCTACAGCCGGTTTGCACTTCACAAAAGAGTTAATTAGACAGATTGAAGAAAAAGGAATTAATACTGCTTATCTAACTTTGCATGTAGGCTCTGGTACATTTCAGCCAGTTAAAGTTGATGATGTTTCTAAACATAAAATGCATGCTGAGTATATTGAAGTTCCTGAGTCAGTATGTGAAAAAATTAAAGAGACTAAAGAGAAGGGTGGTAAGGTATTTGCGGTTGGTACAACAACCGTTCGCTCGTTAGAAACAGCGAGCCAGTCTGGTAAAATTAAACCTTTCTTTGGGCCAACAGATATTTTCATATATCCAGGTAAAAAATTTAATGTTGTTAATGCAATGATTACAAACTTTCATTTACCTAAGTCAACACTCATCATGTTGATTAGTGCCTTTGCCACTAAAGATCAAGTTTTCAGAGCTTATCATCACGCTATAGAAGAGAAATATCGTTTTTATAGTTATGGTGATAGTATGCTTATACTATAGATCTACTGGTCACGCAGACTGTTTTTGCTTTAGTAATGTGCGCTTAGTTTGGTATATTGAGGCTAAGCTTTTCTAAAGGAGGTTTATATGAGAAAACTATCACCTGCACAACAAGAATTACTTGATGCATTCCAAAAACACATTGACGCAGAGCTAAATAAAGATCTTGATACTACACTTGCTACAATGACTGCTGACCCACACTTAAATAATATCGCAACGCTTATTGGTGGAGAGGGCGTTGACGGAGTAAGGTCATTTTATAGTAGTTTAATTTTGACAGATAAATTCTTTCCGCCAGATACCGAAATGGTCCCTGTTTCTAGAACAATTGATCAAAATCAGTTAGTTGATGAAATTATTATTAAATTTACACATACACAGGAAGTTGGTTGGATGCTTCCTAATATTGAACCCACAGGCAAGAAAATTGAAACACCGCTTGTTGTCATAGTGGGATTCAAAGAAGGAAAAGTGACGCACGAGCATATCTATTGGGATCAGGCAAATGTTTTAGTACAGTTGGGCTTACTGAACCCAGAAGGTTTACCAATAGTAGGTATTGAAGCAGCACAGAAAATGGAAAAGTTAAGTCACAGGGTCGCTAAATATCAAAGTTAATTAGGATGCTAGAAATGAAGAAAATTATTTATACATTGTTGTTTTTGAATGTTAGTGTAATTTATGCTGCAGGTGGTGTAACTCAGGCACCATCGCCTACCGTATTTTTATCAGGTAGTGGTCAAGAAATGTCCTTGGCGCAACAAATCAATAAATCAATGCCAGCTGAAGATGTTAAAAATGCACCGCCTCAGAATTTTTCAACTTCTGAAATTGGCAACCAAATGACAGGCTATGAAACTGAAATAGTTACTTATAACAATGCTATCAATAAAGCATTTAAACAGTTTTCACAAGCTACTGCTAATCCAGGAGAAAAGGCAATCGCATATGTTATGTTTAAACAAGCACAGCAGACAAATCTATTATTGCAGCAACAAAATAGTTTATTACGTGTTATGACAGAAGTGAATGATAATCTTGAAACTATAATCGCTCAGAATAATCAAGCACTTGCTGGTGCGCAACAGCATGTTGTCCAAAAACAACAGCAACCGTCAAGGCAAAACTCTATGATGGTATCACCTCAAAAACAGCCTATAATGGTGCAAGAAGCCAATTAAGCTCATACAAGAAAAATGATTAATGTGATTTGTTCAACTTGTTATAGATTGCGGTTAATACACAAATTGCTATTAAGACCGCACAACTTGTAGATGATACCTCGAATATCTCTGAGAATACTTTGTAGTATTGTGTAGCGCTATTTATTAGAAAATCTGCGCTTGATTTAACTGTTGTGACACTGGTTAATTCAGCAACTTCTGCTGCAACATAGTTTGCTATTGCACCTGTGAATAGCATATAGACACCAGCTAAAAAGCCTACCTGACCAGCTGGATTTAAGCGAGTAATTTCAGCTAATGCAACCGGATCGACAAAAAGTTCTGCTACACCCATTACTAGCATGCCTGCGACAATCCAACCCATTGAAGCATGCCCATCTGTCATGGATGCAATTTTTGCGCCTTGAGCAATTAAGAAGAATCCAATACTAATTAAAAGTATACCAATAGTTATTTTCACTAATGCTCTGGGATTTATCCCTAGTCTAGTCAATACTTTCCATAAAATTGACACCATAAACCCACCAATTAAGATTGCGAATGGATTTATGGATTGAAATGATGCAGCTGGTATAACCCAGTTAAATAGCTGTCTATTTATATTACGTTCAATGAATAGACTTACTGAGCTTCCACCTTGCTGGTCAAAAACCCAGAAAATTAGCCCAAAAATCATAAACACACAAATCGAGAAAAGCGCAATTTTATCTTTTTTGTCAACTTGAATGAAAAGTTTAGTTAAGAATAGCAAAGTTACGATAACGCAAATGGATAAAATTATCCCTGCAAATAAATAATATAAAACAAATGAAAAGAATATAGTCGCTACAAATATACCAAGCACTACAATCGGAAATACTTTGAACGAACTGAACCCCTTTTCTTTAAGCTCTACCCATTCAGGTTTATTGCCTTGTGTAAAATGTTTTTTACCTGAAATAAATACAACAAGGCCAATAGCCATGCCAATTGCTGCAATTAAAAATCCATAATGCCAACCAAACTCATCTGCAGCCCAAGCACAAAGGATTGGTGCTAAAAATGACCCGACATTACCACCAACATACATTAATGCAAAACCGCTATCTCGACGATGATCTTGCTTACCGTAGCTTGTTCCTAATAAACAATTTATATTTGTTTTAAATAGACCATATCCGCATATGATTAATGCTAGGCCGACATATAATCCAAAATCAGTTAATCCTAATACGATATGACCACATACCATAGTGGCAGCACCAATCAAACTTGACCAATAATACCCCAAATAACGATCTGCGATGATGCCACCAATGATTGGGGTGACATAAACCAGAGAAGTATATGCCCCGTATAAAGCATATGCGTGTTTATCTGTAAATAACAACTCATTTGCTAAATACAAAACAAGTAGTGCACGCATACCATAAAAGCTAAAATACTCCCACATATAGACTGAAATAGCGTACCAAAGCGCAGCGGGCTGTCTTGTTTGAGTGGGTATTGATGGATGAGTTGACATATCAAAATATATAATTTGAGTATTTATTAATAATAATCCAAAATGAAAGACTCGGTTAATAGGATCACAATACTAATAATTTTTTTTAGCTCTTTAACACGTAATAAATAGATTTTAATTTAAATAAAATGTAATATCCGCATAATATTTATACACAGTTTTCCAAATGGAATGTAGGGCAGGCTGCGGTGCTTGTTGTGTCGCAATTTCGATAAGTTCAAATATACCTGGCATGCCAAATGGAAAGCCTGCTGGCGTCAGATGCATTCATCTAAGTGAGAATAACTTATGCAATCTTTTTGGTAAGCCAGAAAGACCAAAAGTATGTTCAGCTTTTAATGCAAGTGAAGACTTTTGTGGGAACTCATATAATGAGGCAATTATTTTAATTTCTGATATCGAAAAAATAACAAAATAGCCCTTTCAATAAATTATATTTCATTTTGATATATGCACATTCAGTTTAATCATTTGCTATTCCAATTTTAATCGATATGATAATCATTTTCGTTTAATGGCTAGAAATTTATGGGATATCAAGGGTATATAAGTTTAGGTGTATTTTTATTAATACTATTTGGATTTGTTCTAATGCAATTAAATAATGTTTCCTTCAATAAAAGGGCATTATTGTCACTTATTGTCGGTGTTATTTTTGGTATATTAGTTAGAAATCTTGCGATTGAGTGTGCAGCTGAGAATTCAGGGTTCATGCAGAGTGTTAGTTTTACTGGTTCTGTGTATATCGCTTTGTTAAAGATGTTAATCATTCCATTGGTCTTGACAGCCATTATAAATGCCATTGTCAATTTACGTAATCATGATATATCATCCGTTTCTATTATTGCGTTTAAGATTATTGCTTTGCTATTAATTACTACTGGCATAGCCGCAGTAATTGGTGGTTTAGTGGCAAATGCTTTTCATCTCGGGGCAGGCTTAGAATTGCCTGGGGCAACTATACTTGGAGACCATAGTAATAGTGGTGTTGTATCAACAATTCTGGGGATGTTACCTTCAAACCCAGTTGAAGCTATGTCATCTAATAATGTAATTGCTTTAGTGATATTTGCGGCGTTAATAGGTGTGGCAGCTTTAAAATTACATAATGAAAATAAAGCTTTAGCGGAGCCATTTATCGGGTTTATTCATTCAGCCTTTTTAGTAGTAAAAAAATTAGCGAATATGATTATTGCTTTAACACCATTGGGTGTATTTGCTTTAATGACACAAATGTCAATTTCACAAGGGTTAGACACGCTTTACCAAATGTTATATTTTATCGGAGCAATGTATATTGCAATGATGATTGTTATTCTAATGCATATCACTTTACTCGTGTTGGTTGGTGTGAATCCTATTATCTACTTCAAAAAAGTATATAAAGCATTATTGGTCGCATTCACTACTCGTTCAAGCTTTGGAACTATGCCAGTAACAATGGATGTACTTACGAACAATATGAAATTAAATCCTGGTGTTGCCAACTTTGCGCCAGGTATAGGTGCAACCATGGGGATGAATGCTTGTGCTGGTATTTATCCAGCAATGTTAGTTGTCATGACCATGACGATATTGCATCAACCAATTACTTGGGAAACATTTTTGATTGTTGGGTTAATTAATATGATGGCTTCATTAGGTGTTTCTGGCATACCTGGCACCGCATTTGTCGCGGCTGGTGTGACGCTTTCAACACTAGGGTTACCTTATGCGGTTGTCGCAATTGTTCAAGGTGTTGATCCTATAATTGACATGGGTAGAACAGCGACAAATATAAATGGTGTGATGACTGCTGCAACCGTGACTGATAGAACAACTAGGCTATAGCAGTACTTTGGTTAGTGAATAATAATTATTCTTAAGTCGTTTACATTTGTACCGGATGGCCCAGGTATGTAAAGTGAGCCTAGATTTTCAAAAAAAGAATAACTATCATGATTGTCTAAATAAATTTGTGGCTCAATGTTATTTACTTTGGCCTTTATAGATAAACCTGGATGATAAAAAGCACCAGCATTGTCTTCAGTACCATCTATTCCATCGGTATCGAATGCTGCAGCGTATATACCTTCTTCACCGTTTAATTCATTCATAATAGCTAGAACATATTCTGTATTTCTTCCTCCTCTTCCTGGGTCTTTTGGGAGTGTTACAGTCGTCTCGCCACCCGATAAAATTGCAATTTTTTCATTTAGAGACTTTTTGTTTTTCAAATTCCTAGCTAATTGGGCGTGTTTAACTGCTAATTCACTCGATTCACCTTCAAGATCATCACCTAAATAATTAACTGTATAATCTAAAGATTGTAGATATTTTTCTACAGCTTTCAATCCGATTGAAGCAGATGAAATAATATTGTGTGTTGTATTGTGTTTATTCTCAATGGGGTGAATATTATTTAAATTTTCTTTGATAGCATCAGAAACTGAGAGGTGATATTTTTCAATCAAATCCAGGGCATCTTTAGGGGTAGTATTATCAGATACTGTTAATCCAGAGCTAACCATAGCTGGATTATCTCCAGGTACGTCTGAAATAATTAACGAATACACTTTTGCTGGATGGGCGACATTAGCAAGTTTTCCACCTTTAATTTTAGAAAGATGTTTCCGGATTGTATTCATTTCTGAAATATTAGCGCCACTAGCTAAAAGTTGTTGGTGAATATTCTGCTTTTCTTCGAAACTTAAGAATTGTTCAGGTAAGCACAGTAGAGCAGATCCACCACCAGAAATTAGTGCGATTACCAAATCATCTTTGGTTAAACATTCAAGTAAATCTAAAGTTTTTTTGGCCGCATTAAGACCATTTATATCAGGTACGGGATGAGATGATTCATATATCTGTATTTTATTGCACGCAGTTTTATATCCATATCTTGTTGTTACAAAACCTTCTATATCCCCAATCCAGTTATCTTCGAATGCTTTTGCCATTTGGCTAGAAGCTTTGCCAGCCCCTATGACAATGGTTTTTCCATTATGATTTTTAGGGATATTTTTAATTGCCTCTTTAATGGTTTCGCTAGGAAGTGTTGCCTCGACCATTTTTTGGTAACAACTCGTAAAGAGGTGCTGAATAGATTTATTCATTCGTTTTTATCCTATTATATGATTTTAAATTTAAACAATTTTCAGACTTAGCTACAAAGGTTGTATTAGAGGCATCTCCAGTAACGTTAACTGCTGATCTAAGCATGCATAATATTTTACCAACGATTCTTCCTAACATTTTGGGTTCGAATAAATTACTGTCGACACGTATAGTTGTGATGAAAATTAAGGGTACAAGCATCTTCATTGGCTGAATAGTGGATTTTTTCATTTCTATATTGGATGACTAGACAGTTATTACTAAATATAGATACAAGATGTTATATAAGCTACGGCAGCTTATTATATCTATATTTGAGTTTGTTTTGAGGCTAAAAATAATCAATAGTAATATATCATTATCTATGTCGCTTAAATACTTGAAAATAGTGGATTTTAGAGCTAAATGTTATATGTATCAATGTTTGAAGTTATTTAAGGGATGGAAGTGATTAAAAAAATTTCTATGGTGATTGGATCAATTGTAATGTTTTCAGTAACAAATTTATATGCAAATGATACCGAAATTATTACACGTGTCAGCGATGCTTATTCGAACAATAAGGTATTGAATAATGAAATACAGGCGATACCTGGAGATGCTGCTTGGAATGACCAAGGTTCTTCAGGTGTTGAAAATGGAGTATTAGTAGGTAATAGCTATTGGGCTACAGTCAGTAATGATAAAGTTGGTGGCAAATATGTGATTCAAGCTATTTTAGGGATTACAGCAAAGGGTAAAAGTATCAAAGGAGGTGTATTGGTTCCATTTACTAATATCCAAGATGATAAAGCATTACCGCCAGTGATAGTGTGTTCAGAGTGTGATGGTGATATGGAGAACAAGCCTGTAATTGGTCTACCAATAATTAATGCTAGTTTGAATAAACAAAATCAATATCGTGGAAAAATTGTTGATCCCTTAAATGGAAATAGTTATAACTTGGCAATGTGGGTCAATAAACAAGGTACTGAGCTGAATGGAGCAGGACAGTTCTTGTTTTTTAATACTAGTCAAACATGGTATCGAATTAGCAATGATCTAGCAAAGTCCTGTTTTGAGTGGTTTAAAAAACAACCCTTTTCAACTGTTAAAGGTCAATCTGAAAATCAAGGTAAAAATTTCAAGAGCTTTGCATATGCAGCTGAAGATGGATCAACTTCTGATAAAACAGTAACAGATAATCTTCAAAAGCTTTGTCAATAAGCAACTTATTATTAAAAGCTCCTCTACAAATCTTTCTAAATAAAAATATAACATATTTTCAATATGCAAAAATAAAATTACATTTCCATTTTTGCATCTTGTTTCATTGCGTGTATGTGA
>JAOMSY010000028.1 GCA_028355575.1 Francisellaceae bacterium
TGGATAAGCATAAATTATAATCTATGCTTTTAACCAATAATTAACTTCAACAATATCATCTCGAGATAGCGTCCCAGCATCTAGCTTTAATTGAAGCATGTTTATAATATAACTAAATTTCGCAGCAATAAGCTTAAATTTATTCAGATAGGTGATTTGCATTTGTTGTAGTACCTGATTAATGGGTGTAGCACCCAATATGTATTTTTCATTTAGCATTTGATAAGCAATCTCTGACGTTATTTTTGCTTCCTCTAGTGCTTTCACTCGACCTATAGAGCTAATGACTTCTAGGTAACTTTGACGCGTTCTATATTCAATGTCTCGTATTGTTTCTATTTGCTCATATGTCGTAGTGGTATAATTATCTGCAGCTTGTGAAAGTTTAGCGTAATCAGAACCACCACTAAATAAATTCCAAGAAAAAGTAATGCCAATCATGCCAGTTTGCATTCTTTGTTTTTTTAATTGCACCCATCCACGAGAATATTTTTGCGGCTTTATTTCATTTGGTGCTGTATACAAACAAGAGGAGGAGGAATGGATATCATTTAGGTTAATATTTTTAGCTTTACCTTTGAATAAGCCTTGGTTAAATCCTGGTTCATAAATTGGGCTTAGCAAAAAATAATACCCGGCATTAAATGAAACGACTGGCAAGAAACTACCCCTACATACATTTATTGCTTCTTTTGTGGCCTCTCGCATATTTATTACTGATTTAAGCTTTTTATTATTTCTGACAGATCGTTTAACCCATTCATCTATGCTTCGTGGAATTGGATGGAATATAGGGATATTAAAATCAGAGTTGGCTAATTTGATATTATCTATGTCTATAAATACCTTCATTCTATATTTGGAGTTTTTATATAAATTTTCAGCCTTAACAACTTCTGCCTCAGCTCTAAATAAAGTAGCTTCAATCTGCTCTAATTCACTAATATTTTTTTGACCTAGAATTTTTTGCTCTTTTGTTTGTTCTAAAGTGGCTGAAGTGGCTTTCAATTGTTCCTGTGCAACTTCAAGGTTAGATTTAGCTAGGAGTATAAAGAAATATGATTTTGCAACTTCGAGGATAAACTCTTGCTTCCTATACTCCATATTTAAGTATGAGGCTTTTACAGAGTGTTCAGCTACATCCTGAAAGCGAAACGCACTGTAATCAAATAATACTTGATTTATCGTAAGACCCAATGTGTATTGACCAGTTAATCCTTGGTATATGGTATCAAGATAAGTTGCTTTCGATCCTAACTGACCATATAAATCAATTTGAGGTAGAAGCAAGCTTTTTGCTTTTATTGTTTTGGTGGACTCAGCAGAATACATAGCATCTATAGATTTTAAAGCAGGGGATGAATGGTGGGCAATATCGTATATTTGTAGGATATTATATTCAGTAGCACGGCCAAGGTTTGTAAAGATAATAAAGAAAAGAAGAATTATCTTGTTCAAAACCCTACCCATCATCTGTTTTATTTATCTACACTATTTACTTTAGTCAATGATCTAAGCTAAATCAGGTTATTTGATAAAGCATTCAATAATTTTTCAATACTACAATGATGCTCTAAGTTATGCCTCAGTTGCTTTTCTAGGTTTATTGTGTAGGTATTTCTCCTACCTTCTTTCTTTACAGATAGATAATTATCATTAGCCAATTCACCTATAATTCTTAGAACAGCACGCTCAGTAATGCCAATCTGTATTGCCATTTGTCTAATGGTGATAGACTGTTTTTTATGAATTAAAAAAAGAATATGCGCATGGTTTGTCAAAAAGGTCCATTTAGGCTTTACTAACATTATAATTTCGCTTGAAGTCTATTTGGTTTTAAAATAACATGATAAATGAAACGTGTATACAATTACCTGAAATAAAATTCGTATTAATAGGATAATAAACCGATCATGTCTGATTTATTTAAATATACCAAAGACATCATTAATGTAGATAGAAGCACTGTTGTTGTCATACTTATTTATAGTATGTTTATAAGCTTATTAACTCTTGCGCTACCTGTCGCTGCACAAACATTGGTAAATCTCGTTTCCTTTGGGACATTAGTTAAACCTATCTTCATGTTAACTATTATTGTTTTTATTGTATTGGCAATTGGTGCGGTAATTAAACTTGCTCAGGCTATTACCGTTGAGAATATTCAACAAAGTATATTTGCAAATATTACATTACGATTTGCAACGCATTTAAATCAAATAAAATTTGCTAACTTTCGTGACTATCGAGGTCCTGAATTAGTAAATCGTTTTTTCGAAGTAGTAACAGTACAAAAAACAACAGGTATTATCTTTTTAACAATGCTAGATATTTTCCTACAAGCTACCTTTAGCATGCTTGTATTAGCATTTTATCATCCATTTTTACTAGCGTTCGATATCGCTTTGATTATTATGATGACGCTCGTGATAATAATTCCTTACAAGGGTGCCTTAAAAGCAGCTATAAATGAATCGGATAATAAATACGAAGTTGCTGCTTGGCTAGATGAAATTACCCAAAATCCACTCACATTTAGGGTAGATGAGAATGAAAAATATGCGTTACAACAAATTGATAACAAGCTTTATAATTATGTTAGCTCCAGACAGTCTCACTTTAAATACATATTAAAGCATTTAATTGGTGTCTCAATTGTATATGTAGTTGGTAATACTGTATTGCTGGGCATTGGAGGGTACTTGGTCATTAATGGTCAGCTCTCTTTAGGTCAGCTTGTGGCTGCGGAACTTTTAGTCAATATTATATTAACGGGGTTTGTAAAACTTGGTGGCTACCTTAGAGATTATTATGATTTGATGGCAGGAGTTATAAAGTTAACGAAAGTGTTGCATTTAACCAGCACTCAAAAGAAAGAGCGACACCCGATTGATAAAGAAATATCAACATATTTACAGAATTTTGAGTCGTTGAAAGTCGAAAGCTTTTTGGAAAAAAAACCTGGTCACGATAAGAACGATGCAGTTAATTTTGAGATAAATGTTAACCAAAAAGTTTTGTTAAATGATCGTCGTCTTTCACGTGCAAAATTGCTAATGGATCAAATATTTAGTTTTGATAGTATGGATTATTTAGGAAAAATTTATATTAATGGTACGGATATAAAATTATTTGACCCATATCAGGTAAGAGAGTATTTTTCTATTGTAAGAGGCTTTGAGATTTTTTCAGGAACAATTATGGACAACCTGTGTTTAGACCGTGAGGAAATTTCCATTGATGATTTAAAATATTTGATAAATATATTTAATTTAACTGATTACATAGATAATTTACCTCAAGGATATGATACTGAAATTGCAGGTCATGCCTTTATATTTAATATTGTTTTTTTACAGAAAATTTCCATAATTAGGGCGCTATTAGGAAATCCAAAATTATTAATTCTTGAAAATAGTTTAGATATTATTCCAGAAGATGAGCTTAAACACATATTGGTTGCAATTGATAAATATGCATCTTCACTTATAGTTACTACTCAAAGGAAGCGGGTTGAGCATTACTTCGAAAAAGTTATTGAGCTGTAAATATGAAACAGTTTGAAAATTACAAATCGATACAATATATTAAGAAAACACCAAAATTAAGAAAAGTGGCTTGGGTATTTGGTGTTGCTTTTGTGGTATCTGTTCTTGCATTAATGTTTGTCCCTTGGCAACAAAGTATCTTTGGTGTAGGTAAAGTAATTGCGCTGTCCCCAACCGACAGAGAGCAGAGTATCTTTGCCCCTATTGATGGCCGTTTAGAAGAATGGCATGTTCAAGAAGGCACGCATGTTGAAAAAGGTGACCTTTTAGTTGAAATTGCAAATATTGACCCTGGGTTTATAAAACGTTTAAAAATGGAAGAAGATGCTTCCAAGCTACGTGTCCAAGCTGCAGAGTTAGGGGTTAGTACATCTAAGAAAAATGTTGATAGGAATAAACAGCTCTTAGAGAAGGGGTTAAGTGCATCTCGAGTATACGAGGAATCTCAATTAGAATATTTAAAGTATTTACAAGAACTTGCTCAAGCACAGGCACAGCTTGCAAAAATTCAAGTAACAATAAATCAGCAAAATAGTAGGCAGGTGAAAGCACCAAGAGCGGGTACAATAATAAGTCGTATGCCTGGCGATGACTCTGTATTTGTTAAGCCTGGTGATGTACTCGCTGTACTTGTCCCTGATACCAATTCCCGCGCAGTTGAGCTATGGGTGAATGGTAATGATGCGCCTTTGATTCATGTTGGTGATGAAGCAAGATTACAATTTGAAGGCTGGCCTGCTATTCAGTTTAGTGGTTGGCCTGCAGTTGCCATTGGTACGTTTAAAGGTAGAGTAACTTTTGTGTCGCCTCAAGGTAATGAATATGGGCTGTTTAAGCTGTTAATCATCCCTGAAAAACAAATTGATTGGCCTGAGCCTAAATATCTTCGACAGGGTGTATTGGCAAAAGGCTGGGTGCTATTAAAAGAAGTAAGACTGGGTTATGAATTGTGGCGACGCTACAATGGGTTCCCGCCAAACTTAAATAGTGCTGAGTTAGAATTAAAGTCAAAACAAGTCGAAATCAAAGCAGTTGCAAACTAATCTAAAACTTAACCTTAAAGGTTTATGATGATTCAAATTACTTTTATTTGCCTTGGAAAAATGGCTCTAGCTATGTCTAGTAAGCAAGATTGCAATGGTTTATACGTGAAGAGTCTGGGCTAACTTAAAATGACGCTAGGTATAAATAAATCTAAATTTATTCAAGTTTTACCAGAAGACAAAATTAAAGAAAATTTCACTCGCGAGGTTAATAACACATGCTTTTCTGCTGTTAATCCGCTTAGATTTCCTAACCCTAAACTAGTCGTATATTCATCAGATGTTTCTTCGCTATTAGGTATAGATAAAATTCAGTGCAAATCGAAAGAGTTTTTAAATATATTTTCAGGAAACACAACTGAAAATATCACAGCCTATGCAACTTGTTATGGTGGTCATCAATTTGGAAATTGGGCAGGGCAACTTGGAGATGGGCGAGCAATAAATATTGGAGAGATTTCACACAAAAATAAATCTTGGGAAATACAATTAAAGGGCGCTGGCCCCACACCATATTCACGACATGCGGATGGGTTTGCCGTTTTAAGGTCATCTGTCCGCGAATTCTTATGTAGTGAAGCAATGCATTATCTGGGCATACCATCTACTCGTGCGCTCAGTCTTATGCTTTCGGGTGAATTTGTTAAGCGAGACATGTTTTATGATGGCCATCCTCAAATGGAACAAGGTGCCATTGTTTGTCGTGTGGCAGAGAGCTTTTTACGATTCGGACATTTTCAAATTCACACTGCTCGAAATGAAAAAGATATATTAAAGAAATTATTAGATTTCACTATTAAACAATATTTTTCATATTTAGGTGAACCAACTAAAAAAACTTATCTCAAGTGGTTTGAGAATGTATGTATAAAAACAATAGATCTAGTCGTTAATTGGATGAGGGTAGGTTTTGTTCACGGAGTTCTTAACACAGATAACATGTCGATATTAGGATTAACCATAGATTACGGACCCTATGGATGGTTGGAAGGATATGATCCATTATGGACACCTAACACCACTGATGCAGATGGAAAGCGATATTGTTATGGAAGGCAGCCAGAAATCATCATGTGGAATTTGGCTAAATTAGCACAAGCAATCTATCCATTAATTAATGATAGCGAGCGATTAGAGCTTATACTTGATGAGCAAACAAATTATTTAAATAAAAGTCTTCAAGAAATGTATTTATCTAAATTAGGCCTTACAACTTGGAATACTGACAGCGAGAGGTTGGTTAGAAATTTGCTTCAAATTTTACAAAGCCACGAAACTGACTTTACTATTTTTTTTAGAAACATTTCTAAAATCAGTGAACTACCGCATTCTAACGACGATGCGCTATTTAATATTGTTAAGGATAGCTTTTACGATATTGATAAAATGTCTAAATATACAAAACGTGATATATTGAGCTGGTTAAATGAATATGATCAAATTATAAGAAATGATGATGAAGCTGATCAGTCTCGTTCTTTGAATATGAATAAAACTAATCCAAAATATATATTACGAAACTATATGGTTCAACAAGCCATTGATGATGCTGAAAAAAATGACTATACGATTATTTATGAATTGATGGATTTAATGAAAAAACCCTATGACGAACAACCAAAATATGATAAATATTTTGCTAAACGACCAGAGTGGGCAAGGAATAGGGCGGGTTGCTCAATGTTATCGTGCAGTTCTTGACAGCAGGTTATTAACTAATTCAATTATGCGAAACTATTTTCGTTTTCTACATAACTTAACCAGTTATGTATTGTTTCAGCAGAAATATAGCCATTATTCGGTTCAGCGCTGTCTAATGCATCTAAGAAATCTACTTTAGCTGAGGAGTGATTAATAAACCCAAGTAAGAATTCGATTTCAATTGATTGATTAAGGACTTTGTTCTTAAGTTTTTTATTTTCTTTTGTTTTATCTTTAGCTAAATTTTCTAAAGCTTCAATGATAATGTCTTTGCTTTTGCTCATAATAATATCCTGAATATGAAAGTTGATATATCCTACCTTTTTATACCTAAAAAGATCAAGAGACTTGTACGATTATTTAATACCCATTTACTATATATAGCATATAAATCAGATGGTTATATATTTTGAGTGTCATTATATTTTCTTTAGCAAATGTATGTCTAGTACATTCAGTGAGTAACCTCAAATACCTGAATCATATTATTTGATATTCTTATATCCCGAACCACGTTAATAATGATTATTTCCCTATTATTATTTTATTGTTTTCTTTAGATTTTTTTCTTAAAAAACCTGCCATTAACACTAATGCAATCAGGTTAGGGAGTGCCATTAATATATTCATTATATCAGCTATATTCCATACAAGCTGAATAGGAAACACAGCACCAACTATTACCATAAGGATAAATATTATTTTATATGGCAATATTGCTGATTTTCCCCATAAAAATTCAACACTAACATTACCATAATATGACCACGAAACAATAGTTGAGTAGGCAAAGAAAAACAAGCTAATACCTATTATTCTAGAACCAAAATTATCTATACCAAATACGCTCAAGCCCGATGTGAATGCATATGCAGTCATGGCTGCACCTTCGTTGCCAGCAGATAATTCTGGGCTCCAGACACCAGTGATTACAATAACTAAACCTGTCATGGTGCAAATTACAATAGTATCAATAAATGGACCAAGCATGGCAACCAGGCCTTGTCGGACAGGGTTGTCTGTTACTGCCGTGGCATGCATAATTCCTGCTGTTCCTAGACCAGCCTCATTTGAAAATACACCCCTGGCAACACCAAACCGAATCGCTGCACCGATACCACCACCAGCTATTGATGACCCAGTGAAAGCCATAGTGAAAATGTCATAAAAAGCGCTTGGAATAAGTGTGAAATTAACAATAATGACCGTTAATGCTGCAACAATATAAATAAGCATCATGAAAGGAACAATCACTGCTGCAACGTTTGCGATTCGTTTGACACCACCAATAATGACTAACCCAACTGCTATCGCTAGTATTATTCCTATATATAATTGTGAATGATCTAATAGCTTAGGAAATGCAAACTGAAGTCCGCTGACTATTGAATTTGATTGTACTGAACTGCCAATTCCAAAAGAGGCAACTGCAGTAAAGAATGCATAGCAGATTGCAAGCCATTTCATATTCAGGCCATTCTTAAGCACATACATTGGTCCGCCTGTAATATCACCATTTGGTAGCTTTTGACGGTACTTTATAGACAGTGTACAGGTTGCATATTTAGTCGCCATACCGACTATTGCTGTAACCCACATCCAAAAAAGTGCTCCAGGCCCGCCTAATGCAACTGCGGTCGCAACGCCAGCAATATTTCCTGTTCCAATTGTTGCTGAAAGTGTCGCAGCGAGTGCTTTAAAAGGATGGTTGATGCCTTCATTTTTTTTATTATGATATTTACCACTGGTAATTTTTATTGCTTCTTTAAAGCCTCGAAATTGAATGAAGTTTAATTTTAATGTTAAATAAAGCCCTGTACCAACTAATAGAATAATAGCTGGTAGACCCCATAGAAAACCGCTTAATTGAGCCGCAAAATCATTTAATGCTTGCATGTAAACCCTAAAACAATCATGAATTATTAGTGATCTTAGGTAAGATTTTCTTAAAAAAGTAGGGAGTGGTGATTAATTAATAAGTTTTGCTGTAAAGGTAGTTGATATATGGCCTGTAATTTCGATTTGTTCGCCTTTTTTGCCTTCGCCATCTAACTGAACGCGCCAAGATGTATCACCAACCTTTATTTTACTATGCCCATTTTTAACATCTTCAAGTAATGTTTCAGTTTGTCCTATGTATTGGTCAAGCCGGTTATTAACATCATCTGTTCGAATATTTCTAGTTTTAAATATTTTGTACCAAATAATACATGAAATAATTGCAAGTGCACTGCCTATTAATAGTTGTGTGTTTAACCCGATTGTGGGGAATGACAATGTTAACAACGCCATTAGAAAAGCAGCAATCGAGAAAAATAAAAAGAAGGCTGTAAATGATAATATTTCTATAATAAGGAACACACCACCTAAAATTAGCCAATGCCAATATACCATGCTATTTACCTGGTTTAATGCTAGTTTGCTTCAATAAGTCTGCGACACCTGCTACTGAACCTAAAATACCTGATGCTTCTAACGGCATCATAATTGTTTTTGAATTCTCAGAGGATGCAACTTGACCAAGAGCATCAACATATTTCTGGGCAATAAAATATTGTATCGCTTCTATTTTACCTTCTGAGATAGCAATAGATACTGATTGTGTCGCTTTTGCCTCAGCTTCTGCTGTTCGTTCTAATGCTTCTGCTTGACGAAATTTAGCGGCTTTTTCACCCTCAGCTTCAAGTTCTCTTTTTCTTTTTTCACCTTCAGCATTAAGAATCTCTGATTGTTTTGAGCCTTCTGCTTCAAGTATTTTAGATTGCTTAATACCTTCTGCTCTTAATATTTCAGAGCGTTTTAGTCTTTCTGCTTTCATTTGTTGTGCCATTGCGTCAATCAAATCTTTTGGCGGTGAAATATCTTTAATTTCTACACGAACAATTTTTACGCCCCAAGGGTCAGTTGCTTCATCGAGCACACTTAATAAACGGTGATTAATTACATCTCTGTTTGAAAGCATCTCATCTAAAGGCATTGAGCCTAATACAGTTCTGGTATTTGTCATTACTAAGTTATCTATCGCAACTTCTAGATCATTAATGATATACGTCGCTTTTTTGGGATCAAGCACTTGGTAGAATGCAATAGCGTCAACCTCCACAGAAGCATTATCGTGAGTAATCACTTCTTGTTTGCGAACATTAAGAACCGTTTCTTTAACATTTACCCTGGCAATTACTCTATCCATAATAGGGATGATAAGATTAAGACCAGGTTTAAGTGTTCTTTGATACCTTCCAAAACGTTCTAGTATATATTCATAACCTTGAGAAACTATTTTCACGGCCGAAACCATAATTGCGACCACCGCAATAACGATAATTCCAGCAATAATTAATGATGTATCAATATCCATTTCACTATCCAGATCTATTAAAAATTTATTTTAGAATTAAGGGGATAGTGTAAGGTTATTATGAAGCTATTAGAAGCAAATTACATAAAGTCACGATTAACTTTATATATACCGTTTGATTTAATAATAAGATTTAAATTTATAAGCTCTACGATTGAGCGTCTTATTCTAAACATATTGCTATCGAACTTCTCAGCTAGATGTGGTTCGTCTACGCTTCGTCGCTGAATGATTTCAATTGCCATTAAATGTGTTAGGTCGTTTTGAATTTTTGAGAATAGAATCAACAGCTTAGCATTCATTAAGATCGTGTCATTAGTGTTAGAAGACGGTGAATCATTTAGGTTGTTGCTAGAACCAGAGTGTTCATATTTAAAGTTCATATCACACCATAAATTGTTATTGTTATTGTTATAATATAAATGCTAGCGTATATCATGAGAATTGTCGTTTATCTTGAGATAATATATGTATATATTTTGTTCATATTTGCTTGATATTTTATGACCGTTTTGACCTAACTTTTTAACTGCTTGATAATAAAAGTTAAAATTTATATAAAACTTTTTACAAAGAAAGGCTTAATTTTTTTAAAACTGGCTATGCTTATAAATAAGTCATTTTCATTCATTAGCTAATGCAAATAATTAATAATTTTATAAACCAATCGAAGCAGTATTTTAGAGGGTGGGGTGCTTGCTCAGCAAAGTCCTTTTTTAATGACTGGAATATACTTGAGATTTCATGGCTTGTTATTGCTACTTTAATTATTTTAGTCATTTCTATTATTAGTGGTGACATAGGACTGGCTTTAATCGCTGCATTAACTGGTATTTGGAATAATATCCTTATTGCCAAAGGGAGGGTTGTAAATTATATATTCGGAGTGATCAATAATGCGCTTTATGCATATATATCTTTTACAAGTCAGGTTTATGGTCAGGCGATATTATTTATGTTTTATTTTTTGCCAATGCAGTTTTATGGTTGGTATTTATGGACGAGTCCAAAAAATCAGGAGCAATTTGAGATTGTTACAAAGACCCTTAGCTGGATTAATCGATTTTCTCTCATAATTTTAGTCGTCGTGGCGAGCTTAGTGTATGGATTAATATTGCATTTTTTTGGAGAAATTGTTGCTTGGACAGACGCCTTGGCAACTGTAGTATCAATTTTAGCTATGTTACTAATGGCTAAGCTGTATATAGAACAATGGGCATGTTGGATAATTATTAACATTGTTAGTGTTACTCTTTGGTTGGAAGTTATTTTTAGACAGGGGACCAATGACTATTCAATTCTAGCCATGTGGCTTGTGTTTTTAATTAACGCAATATACGGATTTATGCATTGGATGAAGCTCTACAAGAAGGGAGAATAATATGCAAACAGTTGGTTTTATTGGCGGCAAATTTCTTCCTTTTCATTTAGGACATGTTTATTCAATAGTAAGTGCTTCAAATCTGGTTGATAAATTATATGTCATACTGTCTGCCTCTGAGCAGCGTGATAGAGAACTATGTTTGCGCGATGGGATTAAGTACATGCCTAAAGATGTCAGACTCTCTTGGCTAGGGGGTTGTTTGAGTGACCTTGAGAATATTAGAATTAAATGTATTGAAGACGATGATTGGGAAAATTGGGGTAAAGGTGCAAATGCAGTACTTGATTGTATACCAGAAAAACTAACACACACGTTCAGTGCTGAATCAGACTCGAGAGATATGTTTGAAAAATATTATCCTCAAGCTGAACATGTGATGCTAGACAGAAAAATGGTCGATGTCTCAGCGATTGAATTGAGAAAAAATTTATATAAAAACTGGGTTATGTTGCCAGAAGTTGTGAGGTCATTTTTTGTTAAAAAAATTGCATTGGTAGGTACGGAAAGCTGTGGAAAATCCACCTTGGCCAAAAAATTGGCAAAATATTTTAATACTCACTGGGTTTACGAGGTGGGGCGTGATTATTGCAGTAAGTATTTAGATCAGCTAACTGTTGATATGTTTGACTCTATTGCAATGGACCACTACAGGATGTGTGAAAATGCGTTAGAACGCAGTAACAAAATGCTATTTATTGACAGTGAAGCAGTGGTAACCCAATACTATCTTGATATGTATTTTTCCACACAGTCAAGTTTGATTGAGGAGATAGTGAAAAAACAAGAGTATGATTTGGTATTATTTTTAGAGCCAGATATCGAGTGGATTGATGACGGCATTCGGTTTGCAGGTGATAATGATATTCGCAAAGAAAATAATGATAAGCTTAAACAAATGTTTATCGAGAGAGGATTTAAGTTTCATGTTATCGAAGGTAGCTATAAGGAACGTTTTATGACTTCAAAAGAAATCATTGAAAAGATGTTTAGCTAATAATTGAAATTTTGTCTGCTGCTTCTTGAGCAGACTTAAGTGCTTCGTTTGTTGAATTACCGGTTGCAAGCACAACACCCATTCGACGCTTACCAGAAATCTCAGGTTTACCGAATATACGCAATTGAACATTATGAATAGCTAAAGCATCATCAATACCAGTTAGGGTAGGGTTTTCACTATTGCCTGCAAGTAACAATGCGACTGATGCACCAGATGAAGTTTGAATGATATCAGGAATTGGTAGTCCGAAAATTGCTCTTAAATGCAGCGCAAATTCTGATAAATTTTGAGATATCATGGTTACCATACCGGTATCATGCGGTCTCGGTGAGATTTCATTAAAATAAACATCATCACCTTTAACAAACAATTCAACGCCGAATAATCCGAGTCCACCAAGATTGTCTGTAATTGTCTTAGCGATATGCTGAGCCTCTTTAATTGCATTAGCGCTCATAGCATGTGGCTGCCAGGATTTTACATAGTCACCATTCTGTTGTACGTGACCAATAGGGTTGCAAAAACTGGTACCATCTTTATGCCTAATTGTTAGTAAGGTAATTTCATAATCAAAATCTATAAAACCTTCAACAATTACTTTTCTTGATTTGCCTCTAGAACCTTCTATCGCATATTGCCAGGCCTGGTCGAGTTCCTCTTCATTTTTTATTATAGATTGACCCTTTCCAGATGAGCTCATAACTGGCTTGACGACACAGGGGTAGCCTAATTCGTTTGCATGTTTTTTAAAGGCATCTTTATCGCTGGTAAAAAAATAAGGGGAGGTTTTAAGGCCAAGTTCTTTTGCTGCAAGGTCACGAATGCCTTGTCTGTCCATTGTAAGGCGAGTTGCTCTTGCTGTTGGAATGACATTGTATCCCGCTTTTTCTAAGTCAACTAACATTTCTGTGGCAATCGCTTCTATTTCTGGAACAATATAGTCTGGACTTTCTAGGTCAATAATATCCTTTAAGGCCTCACCATCTTGCATGTCTACTGTGTAAGAACGATGAGAAACTTGCATGGCCGGTGCATTGTCATAACGGTCAACTGCAATAATTTCTATACCAACTCGTTGAGCCTCAATAGCGAGTTCTTTACCCAGCTCTCCAGAACCAAGTAATAACATTTTTTTAGCATTTTCTGTAAAAGGGCTGCCTATAATAAAGCTCATAAATTTAATCTCTTGATTTGCTTTTATTGTATTTTTTTGTATATCTTAGCATTCTATAAATATTATTAATATAATATAGATAAGGTTTTAGATGATTCAACAAGCTATTGTAGACGTTGTTGAATATAATCACTCTAATGTCTTATACATATGTGTAAATAAATAAAGGTTTTTAATATGAGTTGGTTTGACAGAATCACACAATCAAAAATAAAGAATGAATCTAAAAGAGAACTACCGGAAGGTGTTTGGGAAAAATGTTCAAATTGTAACACCGTTTTATATCTCCCAGATTTACAAGCAAACCAATATGTATGTACACAGTGTGATCATCACATGCGTATCGATCCGCGTAAAAGAATTCAATATATTTTTGATGATGGTCAGTCCAATGAATTATTTAAAAACGTTGAGCCAGTCGACCAACTAAAATTTAAAGATGTTAAATCTTATAAGGATCGTCTAAAACAAGCCCAGAAAAAGACAAATGAAACTGATGCACTAATCGTAGTTAAAGGAAACATTAAAGGTGAAAAAGCGGTAGCGTCATTTTTTAACTTTTCATTTTTAGGTGGCTCTATGGGGTCTGTTGTTGGTGAGAAATTTTCACGCGGTGTTGAAGAAGCCATTAAAGAACGTTGCCCTTATATTTGCTTTACAGCAAGTGGTGGTGCTCGTATGCAGGAATCACTATTCTCTTTAATGCAAATGGCAAAATCATCTGCATCTTTAACAAAACTTGCTAAAGCCGGTTTGCCTTATATTGTTGTATTAACTGACCCAACAACAGGTGGTGTTTCAGCTAGTCTTGCGATGTTAGGTGATATTCATATTGCTGAACCAAATGCACTAATTGGTTTTGCTGGCCCAAGAGTAATTGAACAAACCGTACGTGAACAATTGCCAGAAGGCTTTCAACGTAGCGAATTTTTACAAGATAAAGGTGTTGTTGACTTAATTTGTCACCGTAAAGACTTGCCAGAAAAACTTAGCGCTATCATGGCTAAATTAATGAAACATGAAAGAAAGGTCGTAGCTGACGAAAGTGAAGAAACAGCTGAGCAATAAGCTAAATAATTGGCTTGAATATATTGAGCAAAAGTCTCCAAAAGAAATCTGTACTAATATCTATTTAAAATCATTTTATTCTTCCCTTGGTCTTAACGATTTAAACACTTATGTTATCACCATTGCTGGTACCAATGGCAAAGGCAGTACTGCTGGGCTAATAGAGCGAATATTAATTGAGAATGGATATACGGTTGGTTCTAATACTTCTCCACATCTAATTAACTATAATGAACGGATAAAGTATAATGGTGCACCCGTAGAAGATATTAATATCGTACAAGCATTTAAAAAAATTGAACAGACATATGGGTCTGATAATCTGCTAAGATATTCTCATTATGCCTTTTTGGCTGCACTGGTTATTTTCAGTGAATTGAAACCAGATATAATCATTTTAGAAGTTGGATTAGGGGGTCGGCTTGACCCATCAAATACATTCAATGCTGATGTTGCAGTTTTAACGTCGATTGGCCTAGATCATACCCACTTATTAGGTGATACACGCGAGAAAATTGCTCAGGAAAAAGTTGCTATAGCCAGAAGCAATAAACCTTTAATTATCGCCGAAGAACAAGTACCAAATAGTTTGATTAACTATGTTATGCAAAATAATGTAAATGCTAAATTTATTAATCAGGATTTCTTTTTAGAAGAATCAGAAGAGACATTGGTTTATAATTCACCTAATCAAAATCTTTCGTTTAAAATTAATACATTGCTTCATAAGCATACTATATCTGCTACTTTGGCGGTATTGGAAGAAGTGTCTAAACAATTTCCAATTAATTTTAATCGATCAAAAACCATCATTGAGCAGTTTAGTGCGCCAGGTAGAAGACATATTCTTCCAAGCCATAAAGGTAAAATAGTTCTCGATGTAAGCCATAATTTACCAGCCGTGATTGAGTTGTTTCATTACGTAAGTAATTTACAGATAAGGGGTAAGTTGTATGTTATGTATGGCTCCATGTCGAACAAAGATATAGCCGGTATATATAAACACACTAACTCACAGGTTGATTATTGGCATTTAATAGACTTAGCTCAGATAGAGTCACGTGGTGCTTCATTAACTTATTTAGAAAATATATTTGGGGAAAACTCTAATGTTTATTATCATAGCGCCCATATTGAAGTGTTTGAGCAATTAAGCAGCCAATTACAAACAGACGATTGCTTGCTTGTGTTCGGTTCATTTATCTTAATAGGAGATTTATTAAAACAATATGGAAAAACAAATTAATATTTCATCATCAGAGCAAATGATTCAGTTCGGGCAGAGTCTTTCTAAACAATTAAAGGGTGGCGATATAATTTATCTCAATGGTGATTTAGGTGCTGGTAAAACAACCTTAACCAAAGGAATCATTAAAGGTTTAGGTTATGATGGTAACATTAAAAGCCCAACATTCACTTTAGTAGAATCTTATTGTCCTTCTGAGATAGATATTCACCATTTTGATTTATATCGCATTGCTGACCCTGAAGAACTTGAGTGGATGGGTATTCGTGATTATTTTAATGACGATTCAATTGTCCTTATTGAATGGCCAGAAAAAGGTGAAGGTTTTCTTCCTGAAGCCAATATTGAAATCAATATATCTTATCTAGAAGAAGGTAGGCACATAGAAATTTTTCATAATTAAATGATAATTACGAATTAAAATTTTTTCTGATTGATATTTTATTAGGAATTCTAATTTGTAACCATTGCCCCAGAACCAAATTAAGCTTAGCAAATATGATTCTATATAGATAAACTTAAAGTAACGTTATATCTTGGAATGAATATGGAAGCACGATGGTTATTAATTTCTACAGATACTAATCAGAAAATAGTTCACGGAGAAGGCCCGCATTGGGATCAATCTTCTCAATGCTTATATTCAGTAGATATTGTCGGGAAAAAGATTATTAAAACAGAGTATGCATCTCAAAAATCTAGCATAATCAGCTTAGATGAGATGGTGGGGTTTGTTGTTCCTATTGAATCAGGTGGATTGATTGCTGCGTTACAAAGTGGTATTTATAAGGTAGATGAACTAACTAACAAATTTGATCTAATAACAGAAGTAGAGCCTAATAAGCCAAATAATAGACCGAATGATGGTAAATGTGATCCCGAAGGACGATTATGGATTGGGACCATGGATTTGGATTTATCTGAAGGGGCTTCTTCGTTATATCGAATGGATCAAGCTCACAATCCTGATTTACAGTTAGATGGGCTTACGCTTTCAAATGGCTTGGATTGGGATAGAAATTTGAATATTTTTTATTTTATTGATTCTCTAAGCCAATGTATTGATGCATTTGAATATGATCCTCTCTCTGGATCAATTACAAACCGACATACAGTTATCAATATACCCAAAGAAAATGGATTACCTGATGGCATGTGTATCGATGTGGAAGGTATGCTATGGGTATCGTTATTTGGCGGTGGTGCAATAAAAAGATATAACCCAAACTCTGGTGAATGCATTGCAACCATTTCTATCCCGACTAAATATCCAACTTCCTGTGCATTTGCCGGTCCGAACCTTAATGAACTATGGGTTACCACTTCAAATCTCTACTTAAATGATGAAGAAAAATTAGCAGATTCTATCGCTGGAAATTTATATATTGTTGAAACAAATACGAAAGGCTACCCTGGGAATTCTTTCAAAATATAAATTTAATCACTGGTATTTATCTGCTTTATTTTTCAATACAGCGAATGCTTTTTAAAAGCGATATTTCATACTATATTCTTATATAGCTATATTCTTCGGATTTAACGTGGTTGAAATAAAATATAATAATAAAAGCTTTCTATTCTTCATTGCGTTATTTGCAATGCTTCCGCCATTTGCGATAAATACTTATGCACCGGCAATCCCTGAAGTGGCAAAGTACTTTCATGTCTCTGAAAGCAAAGTATTATTAACGGCGACGACTTATTTTATTGGTTTTTCAATCGGCATGTTATTTTGGGGGCCTATATCAGATAGATTTGGTCGCAAGATTCCTTTATTTATTGGCATGATTTTATATGTCATTAGCACCATAATGTGTGCGATGAGTAATGCTTTTAGCATGCTTGAGTTAATGCGATTTCTACAAGGTTTAAGTGATTGTAGTGGTGCGGTAATCTCACTTTCAATTTTAAGAGATTGTTATTCTGGCAAAAAACTGAATAAGTCCATTGCTGTTATGGCGATTATTATGATGATTGCACCGATAATTTCCCCTATTGTTGGTACTGTTTTATTAAAATTTACCGGTCATTGGCAGAGTGAATTTCACTTCTTAAGTTTTTACGGCATTTTCCTTTTAATAGTGACTTATTTTCTGACTGAAACCTTAGATAAAAAAGATAGAACGACTGCAATGCATCAGAGTATTGGTTTTTATTATGCACATGTCTGCAATACAAAATTCGTATTTAAGACTTTATCCTCTGGTTTATGTTTTGCTGCTTTTTTTAGCTTTATTGGATCAGCTCCAATCATATTTTTACATAACTTTAATTCAGGCTATTTGGCTTATTGCATCTCATTTGGAGTATGTGTATTCGGTGTTATTTTAGCCAACACTTTTATTACGTTCTATAACCATATTATTTCCGTTAAGCAGTTCGCATTAGTGGGAATTATTTCAACCATGTTTGGTATCGTTGTTTATATCATATTAATATCCATCACAACACACATCGTAATCTGTTTTACAATTGGCATGACCATCACATTATTTGGGTTATCTCTTACTTCTAGCATATTATTAAGTGACTCACTAAATCATATTGAAAAAGGATTTGGGTCTGCAAATTCAATTAGTAATTTTATTAAGTATGGCTCAGCTGGTATTGCAAATTATGTAATGAGCCAATACCCAGCAAAAGGACTAGTGCATGTCCTTTCATTGCAGCAATTTCTTATTATATTCGTTATTTTAATTATCATGTTATTGGTTTGGAATAAAGAAGGGAAAATATCTCGAGCTTAATATACTTTTTGACACTCACTACAAAAGAACGATGAGCGTTGACCAATCACTGTTGATTCAATGATATTATCGCACGTTTTACAGACCTGATTTTTTTGACCATAAACTGCAAGGCTTTGAGAGAAATAACCTGGTTTGCCAGCAGTATTTTTGAAATCTTTTAATGTTGTACCACCTTGTTTAATAGACTCGGCCAGTATTTGTTTTATTTCGGAAACTAAATGCTCGCATTGCTCTAAGCTAATATTCTTTGATATCGAAATAGGGTGTATGCCACATTTGAACAATACTTCATTTGCATATATATTTCCAACACCCACAACAATTGCATTGTCCATTAAAGTGGATTTAATTGGCTTATTCTTATTGCTTAGTTTTTCGTACAAGTATTCTCCATTAAAATCGTCAAGTAGTGGCTCAGGACCTAATTTTACAAATAACTTATGCTTATCAGGATGCTCTTCAGAATAAATAAAAAATCCGAATCGACGAGTATCATTATACCTAATTACACAATCTTCAAGAATTAGTTCAATATGATCATGTTTTTTTAGTTCTGGGATAGGATTAGAGAAAACCCTAAATATGCCAGTCATGCCTAAATGAGCAATGATATAGCCTTTATCTAATTCAAATATTAAGTATTTTGCTCGGCGAGATAAGTTTAATATAACTTTATTCTTTAATATTGAGGCGATGTTTGGGTCAACTTTGTACCTCAAAGATGATTGATATACATTTACATTATGTATAATTTGATTGCATACAAATTGATTTAAACCATTCTTAACGGTTTCAACTTCTGGCAGCTCTGGCATGTTTGTAATATCTAGTAAATATAGTCAGATATACTAGTGCTTTTAGATAAGTTAAACAATAACCGTTTTGATGTATTAAAACGTTAAAAATAAGTAATAAATTAAGATACACGGTAGCGTTATTAAACTACCAATGACTATAAATGAGCCAAAAGAAAAGCAATCAATTCCTTTACGAATAGCGTATTGAAAAATAATGACATTACTTGCTGCACCTAAGATAGTAAAATTCCCTGCTATTGTGCTACCTGCTGCTAAAGCTAATAGTTCGGTTTGCCCACCACCTGAGCTCGCAATTAACGGTAAAACTAAAATAACCATGGGTGCATTTGAAACAATTTGACTTAGTATAATAGAGATTATTAAAACGGGTAAAACATGGTTAAACCAATTATGGTGCCCATTAAAGCTATACTGTAAAATTCCGGTCAACCATACAGCATGTATTAGCACGAACATCCCTATAAAAAATACAATGGTACGCCAATCTATGTTTTTCATAACTAATGTGCGAGAAGGGTATAGTAGTAGAATAAATATGGCTGGTACAAGTGCAATAATGGCAAATGATATGTGTACAGAATTATCGAGACTACTTAGTAAAATCTTCATTACGACTAATAATAAAAACACAACCAAACTGAGCAAACATATAATACGCTTGTAAGGGTTAATTGTTATATTTTCAGAAATAAATTGTATAGGCTGGCTTAATGCCTTGCTATAAATCTTAGTAATTACCCAATAACATATAAAAAGACAAATCATTGTCGGAATGAACAAGTAGGTAAAGAAATATATAAATGCTCCTGATTGAAAAGCATTTGCTATAAGCAGATTTTGCGGATTACCAATAGGGCTCATAACGCTACCGATGGTGACTGAAAATGCAGTGGCATAAATGTATGGCCTTGGTATTGCTTTAATACTATTAATTAGAATAACAACAACGCTTGCACCAATTATTGCAACCGTATCATTCAGCAATAAAGCAGATGAGATACCAAACAAGTAAACAAGCTTTAATAAAATTCTTTTTTGGTTTACCGCAGAATGACATAACTTTAAAGCTAGTTTTTCAACCAATTGACTATCTTCTAAAGCGCTGCCTATTATGAATACGCCAAGCAAGTAA
>JAOMSY010000029.1 GCA_028355575.1 Francisellaceae bacterium
TTATTTCTTCAACTAATTGAAACCCTTTTTGTTTAAGCAATGAATATATATCCATACTATGCCAACTCTTCACAAAAGGCTCATGAACCGTATGCGCAAGACACTTAAAATAAATACCTTTAATTCCATATTCTTTAAGCAAGCCATACAGCCCAGATGAATAATGTATTTTCGAAGGCTCTAAGAGAACTAACTTTCCACCTGACTTCAGCACACGTGATGCTTCATCAATGATTTTTATTACAAACTTTGGCGGCACTTCATGTAACACATAACTAATGCTCATTGCATCAAATCTCTCAGCGCGAAATGGCAATGACTCAGCAGCTGCATGAATAAATTTGATTTTTGGATATAACGTCGCTGCACGTTTTAATAAATAAGGACTAATATCAACACCCCAGACATCATGCACACCTGACTGGTAAAAAGCTTGTGCTGTCCCTCCCCCACCACAACCTATATCTATACTACTATTACACCCTTTCAATTTAGATGCTATTTGCAGTCTAGACTTTCGCATTTCACCCAGCATTGCTCGATCAAACCCTTTAATATATCCAGCAGCTAATCTATTTGAATAATTCCCATTTGGGAGATGATGAAACTCTTGTTGTGCGTATTTAGGAATGACCTCAGAATTTATTAAACCTTTAGGCAATTCAACTCTTTTCCTTTTTTGAAAGATACAACTAAAAAGCCGCAAACACTTAAATGGATTTCTAAGTGTAAACAGTTTATCTGTCCAGGAATTAGGCAGATCAATGTCCTGCCAGTTTTTTATTTCCGGGTCAAATTCATTGTCCATTCGTTATATCGTCTCAATAATATACTGCCAATTATAGCAAATCTATAATTCCCGGTAATAGCCTAATATATTTTCATTCAAATAATATTAAACTGAAAATAGTAATGTGACTGCCAGAATACTACACTTTTAGTATAAGCATATAGTGCAGTAAAAATGGAAATTATATTATTTGGTTTAATAATAATTATTGTCGGCGCATTTGCTAGCTTTGCTTCAGGCCTGTTTGGTATTGGTGGTGGCGTCATACTTGTACCAACATTTGTGATCATTTTTGAACATTTTGGTCATACAGCAATAGGTGCACATACCGCAATAGGGACATCACTAGCCATTATTATACCTAACGCAATACTATCGGTTCGAAAGCAGAATCAGCTCGGTAATATTGACTTACATTTCTTCAAAAAATGGGCGATTGGATTAATACCAGGTATTATTTGCGGCGGAATTTTAATGTTCTTTGTATCAGGGCTCATTCTTAAAATATTATTTTTGATCCTATTACTGATTAGTCTTGCTACTTTAATCTTCAAAAAAGAAGAGAAGGCATCTTCAGAGGTACCGCCTGAACCTAAATTCAGTTTGGTATTTTTAGGTAGTTACATACTTTCAGGCTTTTCTGTTCTTCTCGGTATTGGTGGTGGCTCTTTTGTTGTTCCATATTGTAACAGCGTATTAAAATTCCCAATGAAAAAAGCCATTGCGACTTCAAGCCTAACTGGTTTATTTATTGGGATTGGAGGAACTGCATTAGCAATGGCTTCAGGTTTAGTCCAACCACCCAATGTTGATTACAGTATTGGCTATGTGAACCTAATATGTTTCTTTTTAGTATTACCATTTTGTTTATGGTTGCCACCTAAAGGTGTTGCTTATTCGAATAAAATAAGTGAAAAGAAAAATAAATTATTATTTATCGGGCTATTAATAATTTGTATTTTGATGATATTGTCAAAAATTATTTAGTCTTATCCGCACCAGAATATTTTCGATAGTATGCCGCTTCTCTCTTTTTTAGGCGTTTACCCATAATAATATTAAAAAGAATGACTGCACCCGCACCCACACAAAATGCAACCCAGAAGTTAATGGTATAGGCAATAACAATATAAGGCCAAGCAGTTAAGAGTATGATTAACAGAACGAGTGAGACAACAAACTCGCCATAAATACAAATGAATTTTTTCATAACGAGTCCTGAGTTCTAAATATTATTTCTTGCTGGTTCTAAATTTTTATATGAAGACAAGGTTCTAAGTCTACCTAATACAACAACTAATATCGCAGTTAATATTAGTAAGAAACTTGAAAGACCAAAACTAGAAAGCTTATTAAATGTTTCTGCTAACATTGGTGAGAAACCGGCAAAGATTACACCGATATTATAACTTAGCGAACAAGCTGTCATTCTATATTTAGTATGGAAAAGCTCACCAAACAAGCTACCAACAAATCCGGCAACGCCACAGTTGAGAACAATCATAATGACTAACCCTATAATCCCTAACATTGGACTTGTATGATACAAGCCAAACATAATAATAGCGGGTAAAAGAATAAGCCCAAAGATTTGTGCTTGCCTTAAACGACAACCGAATTTAGGTACAATATAACCAAAAAATGGATATAAAATCACAGAAAGCACAAGGACACAATTTACCCATAACAAAGAATTTTTTGCGTTAAAGCTCCAGTTAATCTGCATATAGGTAACAAGATACGTAAATAAAACATAGCCAATTGTTTGTATACAGGCGTTTAATAATACTAATAAAACAAGCTCTCTAGGTTGCTGCTTGAATATATCAACGACTTTATATTCTGCAACTGGCTCATCGGTTTTCTTAGTTGAGTTTTTAGGAGATACAACCATATATAACAAGAATAACAAGAAACTCATCATGAAAGGTATACGCCAAGTTAGCTCTAACAAATAATCATTTTGTACATTATAAGTTTGTAAGTAGTGACCAACAACAGACATAGACACAAAGCCAACAAATGTTGCAATTAAACCGCCAGCAATTGAAATAGACCAAATAAAACTGACCAAAAATGGTTTATTTGTCGATTCACTGTCTGCTGCAATGGATATTAACCCAGAAAGCTGACCACCTGCGGACATACCTTGAACAATACGAATGACAACTAAAAGTAATGGGGCTAAAAGGCCAATTTCTGAATAACCAGGCAATAACCCTAAACATAATGTTGGTAGAGCCATACACCAAATTGTTAAATTAACCGAAAACCCTTTACCATATTTATCGCCTAAATAACCAAATAATAATGATCCAAGAGGACGAGAAATAAACCCGATTGCAAAAGTTGCAAAGGTTAACAACAATGCTATGAATTGGCTATCTGAGGCACTGAAAAATGTTTGGGAAATTTGTACCGCAAAAACGCCGTACAATGCATAGTCATACCACTCTAATAAATTACCAGATGACTGTCTCAGAAAATGTATTATTCTTTTTTTATCACTCATTATTTCTCGCTCCTTCGCAATTTGGTAGCGCATTAAAATTTAAATTACTCAACACTCACATCATTTTAAGAGATTATTTTTTATCCACCCAAAATGAAGCGCCACATTCTATCGACCTCACTGGTAAAAAACAACCTTGATTTTTATTTAATCACTCACTGTATTTCAATGGTCAATAATTTCTGCTAATAACTTAACTTTAGTCTAAAATAATTATTTTTCTTCTGGAATACAAGCCAATAAATCTGTCACACCAATATCAATACCAGCTTGATAGCATAATGTTGATATCTGACCACGATGATGAGATTGATGATTAAAAAAATGCTGTAAGAGGAAACCTAGCTTCTTTGAAAAAGTGACACCTTTGGTATTTTGATAGCTCAGTGGCGAAGATATCACATCATCAGTTAACTCTTCGACAAAACTGGTAATGGCGTTATCCAACTCATTTCTTTTAATGTTTAAGTCGTTAAAACTTTCATGTAAAATGCCATTAAGGTTTGTAGGCTTCTCCATTTTTCGAATAGATTCTAATGATTTAAAATTATCAGGATGATCAGAAAATCGTTTTAGCCAGATAATATCTCCGATCATAATATGATTTAGTGTACCGATAATAGAGCCAAAAAAAGCGCCTCTATTTTGGTGTAATTCTTTTTCACTTAAGCTAGCCGCTGCTGAATAGATATTTTGATTCATCCATTCGTTATATGAAGCCATTAATTTAAAATTTTCTTTAAGTGGCATTTTGATCTCCTAAAACACTCGCTACAGATTATCTGCACATCTCGATATGTGGAATACCATCTTCATCGTAAGGTTCTGAAGCAGCTTTAAAACCAAATGAACCATAAAATTTTTGCAGATGAAATTGTGCAGATATTCTAATTTTGGCATCAACGTCAATCTGTTTAATATTATTTATTGCCTCAGCAACTAATTTATATCCAACACCTTGACCACGATATTTTTCTACCGTTAATACTCTACCAATTGAGAGTTCATCATACTTATAGCCTGGGAAAACAACTCTTAAATAAGCGACTAATTCATTATTTTCTCGCGCTAATAAATGCCACGACTTTTTATCCAAATCATCAATATCAGGATAAATACAATTTTGTTCAATAATAAAAATATCTTGCCTTGCCCTTAACATATCGAACATATCAATCACTGATAGCTCTTCAAATCTTTTCCAATAGAATTCAAGCATACCTATACCTTTGGTTGATCATTATGGGGCATTTCTTTGAGATGGATCCTTGTTAAATACTTTAATTGCATCAAGCGGATCAATTTTCTCTCGCATATCAATTGCTGACTGACCCCACCAAATGAGTTGAGCAAAAGTTCTTTCAAAATATTGTTGCCAACGATCAGCATCCTTTATAAATTCGCCTTTATTGTCTATGGCTTCTGCTGCATTAGGCACATGAATCATCGCAGATACCGGCAAGCAACCGAGTTCAGACAAATATGTTCTCATGTTTACAGCTGCTCTTACTCCACCCCATTGTCCAGCTGAATAGGTAACAATTGCACTTGGTTTATAAGAAAATAAAGAGCTACCAAAATGATTAAGTAAATTAGATAATGCCGGGCTCATAGAATGGTTATATTCAGGACTCACCATAACAAAACCATCAGCTTGTTTAATTTTAGTTGCAAGCGTATCAATATCAGATGGTGCTTTACCTTTTGCATACGAAAAGTGTGGTTTAAAAATATCACTTTGCTGATAATCAAGCGGGTCAATTAACTCAACCTCACAATTTTTACCCAATATTGAAACACAAACTTTTGCAACTCTATCACCTAACCTAGGCGGATTTGGCGGAGAACTTTCCCTAACAGATCCTAAAAAAACCAATATTTTCATGTGTACTCACATTTTCAAAACGTTATTTAATTATAGAACTTATTTGAATAAATTCATCTAAGCTTACGCCTCAACCTAGGCACTTGAGCAGGAATCCTTAGAATGAGAATATAAACAACCGCATAATCTTCTATGAAAAAGCCTAAAAATACACCCCCTAATATGCCATCAAAGTTAAGGCTTATAGTCTTCTTAACTTTCCTATTAGCAATCACCACAGGCGTTGTTTTAAGGCTGATTTATATAGAAACAAAAGGAAATGCCTTTTTAGAGAACGAAGGAAACAAACGAACCCATAGATTAACTGAAAACCATGCTTATCGTGGCACGATTGTTGACAGGAATGGTTATCCTTTAGCAGTTAGCACACCAGTGAGTTCAATTTGGGTTGATCCAAGATATATAGAACTCAACTCAAGTTTAAACTATGTTTTTAATTTATTGGATTTATCAAAAGAGCAAAAACTCAAATTAGTCAATCGCATCGAACCCAAACTTGGTCGTAGTGGATTTGTTTATTTAAAACGTCAAGTTAATCCAATGATTGCTCAACAAATCGATAATTTAAATATCCCAGGCATCTACTTAGAAAATGAGTATAAACGTTACTACCCAGACGGAGAAGTAGCCGCACATGTCATCGGCTATACAAATATTGACGGTAAAGGCCAAGAAGGCATTGAGCTTAAATACAATGAATGGTTAAGTGGAAATTCTGGCAAATCAATTGCAGATAAAGACCTGAAAGGCAATTTAATCAAGACCCTTAATTCACCAGACATATCAAATGGTCATGATATTGCCCTAAGCATCGACCGAAGAATTCAATATATTGCATATAAGGCATTACAAGATTCAGTCAAAGAAAATATCGCAAAATCAGGAAGCGCAATAGTACTTGATGCAGAAACGGGAGAAATTCTCGCAATGGTTAACCAACCTTCGTACAACCCCAATAACTTAAAGAATGCTTTACCTGAAACAAGACGTAACCGAGCCGTTACGGATGTCTTTGAGCCAGGTTCAACGATCAAGAGCTTTTCTGCACTAATGGCATTAGCAACTGACGAGTATTCACCTGAAAGCATTATACATGCTTCACCAGGGTACTATCGAGTTGGTAAAAGAATGGTAAGAGACTTTAAAGATTATGGTGATATGGACATTGGATATATTTTACAGAAATCTAGTAATGTCGGAATATCTAAGATAGTTCTATCACTACCGCATGAAAAATTATCAGATACTTTATTATCCGCTGGGTTTGGGCATAAAACAGATATTGAGTTTCCAGGAGAACAGGCTGGCTATGTACCAACACCAGCAAAGTGGGGAGAATTCCCCTTGGCAACGTTATCGTTTGGTTATGGAATGAATTCAACTGCATTACAATTAGCTCAGGCTTACACCACCATTGCTGATCAAGGTAATATGATAAAGCCTTCACTAATCCGATTATCATCTAAAAATGAATCCACTAAAGTAAGTGTTACTTCATCTAAAGTGGCAAATGACGTATTAAAAATGCTTAATAGTGTCGTCGAGGGGAATGGCGCCACAGGCCGCAGAGCAAACTTAGAAAATTACCATATTGCAGGCAAAACTGGCACTGTAAGAAGACCCATTCCTGGCGGCTATGCCACTGACTCATACACTGGAATTTTTGCTGGTATTGCACCTGTTAGCCACCCTAAACTTGTTATTGTCACAACCATAGATGACGCAAAGAGCGATAATTATGGTGGAGGATCTGCGGCAGCACCAATGGCTGCAAAAATTCTTGAAAAAAGTTTAGAAGTACTTGGTATACCACCAGACAAAATTAAGGCTTAGCTAACTAAGAGTGAACTTGAGGACAACACCTTACTCGACTTTGTCACGACCTCCGCTTTCCAAAGACCTCTACATGGTTTTTGGTCAACACCAAGAATACTTCTGTCTGTATGAGTTCGATTATAATCAACATCATATTTTTTAATTGGGAAGCTTGTTTTTTCACATTTAGTATTCTCTGGTGGAAGCCACTCAAAAAATACTAATCCTGATGGTGTGCCATTCCAAGTCACAGTTTGTGTAGATTTTAGCTGATTACCTTTACGCTTCAATGATGTCGAGGCTGTCGCTTTTATTTCCGAATATGAATAACGCTGCATCGTCTCGCTTCCAGACGAGTCATTAGTGGATAAATCATTTGAAAGCGATATACCAAAACAGAATGACGTTGAACATAAATAGGACACAATAAAAATCTCAGATCGAGTTAACATAAACAACCTATCTTGTTGATATTTATCTATATATTAACTTCACACAACTTAATGTCAATCATCCAGACCAGGAAAATTCAACTAATTTTGAGTTTGATTTATTTTCATACTTATTGCTACTTTGACATTGATTCACATCTTGATAAACACTTGCAAATACTGCACAACGGATATAGTTATGATCAACCAACCGGTAACACTTAGGGTCAAACCCTATCCATCCGATATAAGGTATGTAAACCTCCGCCCACAAATGAATTTTAAATTGATACTGCCCAACGAATGAAAATTGCTTCGTATAACCTCTAACATACCTGGTTGGAATACTTAATACTCGACACAGCAGCACAAATAAAATTAATTCCTGTTGATTTCGATTGTCTGATAACACCTTTGTGCCCTTTAAAAAGTCTAACAGTTTAGCAGGCTGTTGATATGCAATTTTATTTAACTTTCTAATTGTTTTAATCGGGTCAAAATGACTTTGGTCTGCTTGAAACATAGCATATCGATGCAATTTATATACGATATGTTCTGGTAACTCCGCCGGTTGTGTATATTCAAACAAACAAACACGTTGCCATGGCATAAAATCAAATAACTTAGAGTCAATTAAATCAGACTGGGCGCTTAATAAGCGTTTTTTGTGTTTAATATTTACCTGGCAACAGAACTTTATATGCAGAATATTCGCTCTAACTGATGGTTTAAAAAACATTACGGGATTATCTTGTTCATCACAGCTATTCGTAATTTCACCAGGAATACTCGTAATTAAATTAGCTTGCTGTATAGATTGGTTTTGATCTTCAATAGGCAAATAATATAATTTTATCCCATCTATAAACTCGTTATTACTACACACGCAATTTACCTGGAGTTCAATATGAAATGTTTTATTCATGGTGCTACCCTAATGTTAATTATCATCTATGCAAAAATAATTAAAGCTCCTCGTATTCCTAGCATGCTTTATTTAATACCCAAATCTAAATAGCTTCTATTAATTTTTCTTTTTCTTTCAGCCTGTTTCTAATGAATGGCTGCAAGGTAATTGATAATTTATCAACAAGAAAATCGCATTGCTCTTTTGTAATAATTAAAGGCGGCGTAAGTCGAATAATTCTTTGCTGTACTACGTTAATCAAGATACCGTGTTTTAACGCTCTTTCAGGCAATAGAGTACAATCAAATTGACATTCAAGGGCAATCATCAATCCTTGGCCTCTTATATCTATTACTTCTTTAACCAAACCAAATTCTCTTTTTAATTGAGCTAGTAAATAATTACCTGTTTCTCTGACATGTTTTAAAAAGGTACTTTGACCTATTACACTACAAACCGCGATGCCGACTGCACAACACAAAGGATTTCCACCAAATGTTGAACCATGTAACCCAGGCTCGAATAAGCGACTCACCTCTTTCTGCGCTATACAGACACCAATAGGTAACCCATTTGCTAAGCCTTTTGCAAGTGTCATAATATCAGGTTCAATACTATGGTGTTGAAAAGCAAAATATTCTCCTGTTCTACCTAACCCAGTTTGTACCTCATCTAATATCATTAATGCTTGATGCTTATCACACAACCCTCTAACTTCTTTTAGGTAATCGTTTGAAGGAACAATAACACCAGCCTCGCCTTGAATCGGCTCTAGCATCACTGCTATGACTTCAGGGTTATTTTCAAGGCAGACTTTTAAAATAGATAAGTCATTAAATGGTAAGCTAATAAAGCCAGGCAGTAATGGTGCAAATTGATATGTATTGAGGTTATGAAGTGCTTGCGAAATATTACCCATAGTTCGACCGTGAAAGCCATACTGCATGGTGATTATAACGGGATTACTCATCCCTTGTTTTCTGGCATACAACCTTGCAAGTTTAATTGCCGACTCATTAGCTTCTGCACCAGAATTACAGAAAAAAGCTTGGTCAAGGCCACTCATTTCACATAAGCGTTCAGCTAATTGATATTGTTGCTCAATATAATATTGATTAGAGACATGAAATAGCTTTTTTGCTTGCGCATATACAGCTGCATTTATTTTAGGGTGATTATGGCCCAAACTGGTTACGGCTAAACCAGCACTGGTATCTAAGTACGGCACACTACCCTTATCTTGCAACCAACAGCCATGACCTTTCTCAAATTGAATGGGTAATTGTTTATATGTATTCATAATGGGGGAGTCTATTTTCATATTAACCTACTTACGCTGCTAACTTGACTGATATTTGTTCTATTACTTTTTTAATTTTCTTTAGTGACTCTAAATGAATTTGTCTTACACGTTCTCGGCTTATTTTTAATTCGAGACCACATTGTGTTAAAGAATGTTCTGAGTAGTTGTTCAATCCATATATCATCATTAGTACTCTTTGCTGTCGCTCGTTCAAATAACTAAGAAATTGGGCAACTCGTTTCGTATTATCAATATTTTTTAGATGTGTATCTAATGGATCTTCATCATTTTCTTGATCAACATTTAAAAGTTGATCACCATTTTCAGCCATATCTTCTAAATAGCCAGTATCGTAGGCAAGGGCTTCAATTTTTGTAATATCTTCTATCGTAGTTTCTAATTTCTTAGCCATTTCTTCTTGCGTTGGCTCTCTATTTAAATGATCTGTTAATAACATCCGTTCCATATAATATCGGTTAAAACGCTTTAATTGATGAACTGGCACTCGAATCATGCGGTTATGATTCATAATTGCTCTGTCAATTGCTTCTTTAATCCACCAAGTTGCATACGTACTCAAGCGCCAGCCTAATTCAGGTTCAAATCGTTTTATTGCTTTAATTAATCCAAAATTACCTTCAGAAATTAAATCTAATAAAGTTAAGTTACCTTTAGCTTTAAAACTTAAAGCAATTTTAACGACTAACCTTAAATTACGTTCCACAAGTACATCTAATGCCTTTTGATCGCCTTTTTTAGCAAGCTTGGCATAGTGTTGCTCTTCTTTAAAAGATAAAAGTTTATGTTGACTAATTATTTTGAAATAATAACTGGTTTGATCTATTCCTTTGAGCTTATTAACATAACCCTCACTCCTCTCATAATGCATGCTGACCTCCTTTTAAGCATATAATTTAATGATTTCAGTTTTGGTTTAAATATTTATATCCGTATAAAAAACCACTAACATCATCGTTATCAATAGCATTATAATTATTAAGCTTTTTTTGCCTATATTTTTACAGCAACTTGTTGATAATAATATATTTAATTACGATATTTCTAAATTAATCTATAAAAATCAGACCAACCTATTCCAACATGGCAATTTGTATGTTTACAATTTATAACATTATGAATTTAATAGGAAAATAAATGAGGATAGTCAAATTAAGTTGTGCAGTAATATTTATATCTAGTTTGTCTGCTTGCAGCTATTTTAGTGAGAAAAATAATGCTGATTCCAGCAATACAGCAACACCAGAAGAAGTTAGTTTCTCAGAGACAGTGATTGAAGAAGAACCTGTCGCACCTGTAACTATATCTGAAAACATCCAACAACCAATAATGAAACCAGCTGAAGCAAAAGTGACATTAACTCAGATACAGAGTGATTTGAAATCAAAGCAAATTATTGACTGGCATGATACTGAATCTGGTTTTGTTTTATTTAGCTGGATACCGCCAAAAAACTCTAACTGCAAACCAACAACTTTTCCTGTAAAAAAATATCAGGATCTACATAGCCTAACATACACTAAACGCAGTATTTATGATGCTAACCATAAAGCCTGTAACGGTTTGTGGACAGTGGAAATAACTGAGAAGCCAAATAAAATACTTGCAACTGCAAGCGTAAAAGTAGGTTCCATAAATAGTCGTCCTGAAAAAGTCATTTAACGGTTATCAGAGCTCTTAATAGCTTCTTTAAATTGAAGCTCATAGCTTAAAATTGCATTAATCTTATCCTCTGGCTGAAAATAATTATGGATACTGCTGATAGTATTGATAGCTTATTAAACGTTTTCAGGGTTTGGTAAAAATAATTTTTCTTATGAAAAACCAATATTGATCAAGAATTATTCCTAATTAAATTCAGGAATAATTACTGCAACAATTCTTTTTAAGATATAATCAATACTTTATATTCCAACTAAATAAACTGCGATGCAATTTGAAGAATATATTCTCACGTTAGACATAACCGTTACGGATCTACGTAAGGATATATTATCTGCATTATGGTACTCGAATAAACCACTCAAAGCCTATAGTATTTTAAATACGCTTAAACAAATAAGACCTACAGCAAAACCACCAACTGTTTATAGAGTATTGGACTATTTAGTGAAAGAAGATGTTGTCCATAGAATTGAAGCAACTCAGAGCTATGTATTATGTACGGACCACACTTGTCACGAAACATCAAAACAGATATTAATGATCTGTAATCAATGTGAGGGTATTCAAGAGATTTCAGACATAGACACCCAAAATGCTTTAGAGAGCATATCCAAAACCAACAATTTTGAGATATCATCTAGCGTGATAGAGCTATATGGTATCTGTAAATTATGTTTGCAATCATAAATGTTATAAAGTAACATTCTTAAAAATTACACTTAAATATTCCTTATGAAAAAAATACTCCTTGTTGTACTTTTTGCTTCGATAGCCTCAATTTCTATCGCTGCTCCAATTAATAAGATAAATGTCGTTTCCGCTGAGAATTTCTATGGATCAGTCATTAACCAAATTGGTGGGAAGTACGTAGACGTGACCAGCATATTAGACAACCCTAATGCTGACCCTCATTTGTTTTCAACTTCACCGAAAATAAGCATTGCAATCACTAAAGCTCAGATCATTGTATATAATGGAATTGATTACGACTCCTGGATGAGTAACCTCATCAACAGCCAGTCAAACAATAACAAATTAGCCATTATTAATGTCAGTGAGCTGATGGGCGTAAAAAGCGGTGCAAACCCACATATATGGTACAAACCCGACACATTTCCAACCTTTGCAAAAGACATAACAAAAAAATTAATTAGCATTGAACATTCACCTGAAGCAACCGCTTATTTTAATGAAAACTTAAAAGCCTTTTTACATGAAAATGAATCTGTACAAAACAAGGTAGCAGCCCTAAAGCAAAAATATCAGGGTACACCCGTTACTGCGACTGAACCTGTATTTGGCTATATGGCCGATGCCATTGGTCTTAAAATGGAAGGTTTAGATTTCCAATGGAAAATCATGAATGACTCTGAACCAACACCACAAATGCTTGGTAAATATCAAGATAATATTACTAACCATAAAGTGAAGATATTATTTTATAATGACCAAGTGACTGACCCAACCACACAGAACATCCTTAATCTTGCAAAAAAATCTGATATTCCTGTTGTTGGTGTATCAGAAACAATGCCGAAACATGAAACAGTTAATGAGTGGTTACTTGCTGAATTAAATGATACTCAAAAAGCGTTGGAATCCGTTAAGAAATGATGCTTCAAGCCAAGGACTTAGTACTGGGTTACAATAAACCCATCACTGAAAACATCAATTTAGAAATCACGAATAACCAATGGGTTGGTGTCATTGGTGACAATGGAACAGGTAAGTCCACATTTTTTAAAACCATTCTAGGCATAATCAAACCAAGATCAGGTTCACTTTCTATTTTTGGGAAGGCTTGTGGTAAAGCAAATATTGATATTAGTTACATTCCACAAGAACGTGAAATTAATTTAACTGAAAACATGTCCGGTCTAACTTTAATAAAAAACAGCTATGCTGGTTGGAAATGGGGTATCCCACTTTCTAATAAACTTACACATCAAAACGCGATTGAGTTAGTTGATTTGGTTGGTGCTGATAAGTACATGCATCAACCCTTCTACACACTTTCTGGTGGACAAAAGAAAAGAATCTTTCTTGCTCAAGCGCTCATTAATAACCCTAAAATGTTATTGTTAGACGAACCACTAGCTGACCTTGACCCCAATGCAAAACAACATTTCATTCAAGCATTACAAGCAATACACGAAAATAAAAAAATAAGCTTACTCATTGTGTCACATGACATGCATGAAATAGCAATGCACTTAGATGGCTTTATTCACTTTAAAGATAAAAATGCACATTATTGTTTAGATATGCCATGCATTAAGGAAGATGTGTATGTTGGAATATAGTTTTATGCAACATGCCCTATTCTCGGGCACCATCATCGCATTTATCTGTGGCTGGATTAGTACTTTTGTTATATTAAGGCGAACTGCATTTGCCGCCCACGCACTTGGTCATACAAGCTTAACAGGTGCAGCTGGCGCTGTGTTAATTGGTGTATCTGGCATGACAGGTCAGCTAGTCATTAATATTGTTGCTGCAACTGTTATTGGGTTACTTGGCGACAAGGTCAAAAAGAATGATTTAGTCATTGGTATCGTTTTAACATTCTTCTTAGGGTTAGGTGCATACTTTTTATTCTTATATCAGAATAATTATGCTGGCGGTGTTATGTCCATTTTATTTGGAAATATTCTCGCTGTATCGGTAGACCAAATATATACACTTTGTTGGCTAACGTTGATTGTGCTAGCTGTGTTAATTATCAGCATGCGCCCTTTACTCTTTTCATCTATTGACCCAGTTTTAGCGAAGTCTAAAAATGTACCTGAAAAATTTTTAAATATTACATTTTTCGTCTTACTTGCAATAACAGTATCAATGGGTTGTCAAATCGTTGGTGCACTACTTATTTTTGTACTGATGGTTGTACCAGGGGCAATTGCCGCACAATGGTGTAAACAATTTTATAGTTTATTAATTACAAGTATATGCGTAGCCATTGCGACAATATGGATATCACTTACCCTTTCCTTTTATGTGAATCTACCGACAAGTTTTTGTATTACGATGATATTGACGTTGATGTATTTCGTTGGCTTAATAAAAAATAAGTTAATCAAACAAAAGTAGCTAATTCCTAAGTTTAAGTTAAACCATTCATTAAAAAATTATTATGAATTAACTACTAGATATTGTGCCCGGCTCCCATTGGAGAACACAATTAGGCGCACATTGTTGTCTCTTACATACACAACCTGAGCTTTTCTTATTAAACCATTTACCAGACCATTTAGCATTTTTCTTTTCGCATACAAGCGGGCAAGTATTTTCGGCATCTTTTTGATTGTAAATAGTTGGCGTAGTTACATTGACCTCGTACCACCCAAATGGCGATTTGGCACATCCTGTTAAAAAACTAAACATGATTAATACGACAAAGAGATATTTAAATTTCATTTGAACAAAAAAATTAACTTTCCTGTATGTATTCAAGCATAGGATTTATATATTTCAAGGCTAAGTTAGCTTATGGATTTGCAGATTTAATTGCCTCTTTATAATGTTTACGACAAACAGAAACATAAGCATCATTCCCACCAATTTGAATTTGACTATCAGATGTGACTACCTTCCCACCTTGTAAACGATATACATGATTCGCTTTACGCCCACAATGACATATCGTTTTAATTTCTACCAGCTCATCTGCCCAAGTCAACAAATACTCACTTCCTTCAAATGGTTCTGCTTGAAAATCACTTCTTAAACCATACGCTAAAACTGGAATATTTAACTCATCAACAATACTTGCCAGCTGAGATACATGCTTCTTTAGTAAAAATTGTGCCTCATCTACAAATACACAATGTATTAGTTTATTGGATAATTGTTCAGTTATGATTAACTCAAAGTCAGTATCATCGTCATAGAGCAAGGCATCAGAAGCCAACCCTATTCTTGACGTAATTTTACCAACCTCATAGCGGTCATCTAGCTTAGGTGCAAACAGTAAGGCATTCATCCCTCTCTCTTTGTAGTTATAAGCTGACTGCAGCAAGGAAGTACTTTTACCTGCATTCATTGTAGAGTAATAAAAATAGAGCTTAGACATTTATATTTTATAAAATCATTATTTTATAAAAGGATAGCACATTCTCAAACTAAGCTTGATCATCTATGACTTTAATATACAGCTTACCATCATCACCAGTCTCTAGTCCGTGGATTTCATTTTCAAATCCTGGCAAATGACTACCAATATCTTCCAACATTAATAAAAACTCTAATATCACCCTAGAATGCGCAGTGACTTTTTCTCCTGGCATAATCAATGGAATACCTGGAGGATAAGGTAAAACCATGACTGCTGAAGTCTGACCTTCAAGGTCGTCTAAGCACACTTTTTTGGTTTTGCTCTTAATTAAATGTTGGTACGCCCTATGCGGATTCATAACAAATTCTGGTAAGTTATCAAAAGCATGATACATAACATCAGGCAAGTTATGTTTAACAATAAGCTCGTGTTGTTTATTTGCAATTTCTTGAATTGTCTTTTTGGCATAAAATTCAGGATGTGCCTGATATATCGAAGGCAATACTTCTTTGACCTTTAGATTGTCATCGTACATTTGTTTAAATTTATTTAATACTGCCAATAATCGCATAGACTTAGCACGTGTAATACCAATGCTAAATAAGAATAACATTGTATATGGTCCTGTCTTTTCAACAATGATACCGTGATCTTCTAAAAACGCAGCAACAATGCTCGCTGGAATACCTTCCTTTTGGAGCTCATCATTTTTGATTCCAGGCAATACCACCGTTACTTTTATTGGATCTAAATATAAATAATCATCCGTTGTATTTTTGAACCCATGCCAGTCAGACTTAGTATCAATTGGCCAAGCTTTGGTTTTATCAATGCTTTCAGGCTGCCAGATATCATAGAACCAATTGCTCGATTCAGCTTTTAGCTTGATCACTTCTTTACGAAAATCCATTGCGTAATGTATACAATCATTAATCAAGCTCTCACCAACTTTCCCTTTCATCATCGAGGCTGATACTTCACAGCTCGCAACAATGGGATAGAAAGGTGAAGTTGAAGTATGCATCATGAACACTTCGCTCAGCTTTTCTTCGTCATGCACACCTTTAACATGTAGCATCGAAGCTTGACTAAATGCAGCCAAAAGTTTATGCGTCGACTGTGTCTCAAATATTGTATGGTTTGGTTTTGGGGTAATACTCATTCCATATTTATTTTTGTAGATTGGGTGGAAGTTTGTATAAGGCACCCAAGCACTATCAAAATGAAGGTTAGGTACATCTAAAGTTTCATGAATTTTATTTACATTGTAAAAAATACCATCATAAGTTGAATTTGTTACCACTGCGTAGACTGGCCAGCTTTCTGCAACTGGATGTTCATCTAGTTTTTTCTGAATCGCTTCTTTCGTGAATTCAGAATGTGGGATACCACCAATAATTCCGTAAGCATTACGAGTTGGTTTCAAGTAAATGGGATTTACATTAACCATCATCATTAAATGGGTTAAAGACTTATGACAATTTCTATCCACTAATATCGTATCACCGTCACCTGCAGAATACATACCTACCACTTTGTTTGATGTCGACGTACCATTAGTTACGATTAATGATCGATCCGCATTAAACACGTCTGCGATAAATTTTTCTGCATCTTCATGTGGTCCAGAGTGATCTAACAAACTCCCCATTTCAGACATGGAAATAGAAATATCAGACTTAAAAACATTCGGACCATAAAAATCATAAAACGCTGCGCCAACTGGAGACTTTTGGAACCCATGTCCTTGTTGATGACCAGGCGTACAAAATGAATAATTATTCTCACTGACGTAATGCATTAACTGCCGAGTAAATGGCGGCATAACCTTTTGATAATATTGATTAATTCGATTATGAATTTGTTGGATATCATCGTGCGCTAAAGTTGCATCATATTGTAGGAAGTCTAAGTTCAGATTAAAGTCTTTAAGATTTAACTCTATATCTTGATGCGTTCCACCTACTGCAAATAAAGGTAAGTTAGGGTTAAAATGCGCAATCTTACCAAAAGCAGATAAATCAAAGTGATTCCAGTCTAATATAATGGCACAAACTCTCGGATTAGACTTAATAATATCAGCTGCAACATTTAAGTCCGTTGCTGAAAGAGAATCATAACCTTTGCCAATTAACCCTGTTTCGATTGCCTCTAAAAAAGAGATTTTATGCTTTTCTAATTCTGTACTATATATGAATAAGATATTCTTCATGATTTATCTTCCTCTGTATCAATTTTCCAATGATGGATTTCTCGGTATATTTTCCTTTCAAACTCTTCTCTATCTTTACGGACATAAAATATCATCGCCGCTAAAGACACGATTGTTACACCGACCAATGCATAGTTCTCAGCACCGACATACGCTATAAAACAGAATAATATCGCAATCACTGCTGTAAGTGTTAAAACTAAGTGTTTTACAGGATGTTCAACCACATCAATCAAGTTCAAGGCTGAATAAAAGTATGGCAGTATGGTCATCATCACCGCGATAGATATGACTTCACCAAATAAAGAAGCAGCTGAACCAGAACCAATCATCACCACAAGCATTAGGATACTCATGCCTGTTGAAGTGATAAGCAAGCCTTTAATAGGCACGTCCTTTTCATTTAACTCGCCGAAAACTTTTGGTAATGTGCCATCGTGAGCCGCTCTTGCACCAGCTTGTGCGGTCAGCATCATCCAAGAACTCAAAGATGCTAAACATGCAAATGCAACTACGAGCGATACAATTTTTCCTGACCAGCTACCAAACATATAACTACTAATTAGAGAAAATGGTGCGCCAGAATGTGCGATATCCTGGTGAGGCAACATCCCTGATATGGCAGTACACGATAAAAAATATACAATTGCTGCTACCGCCACACCAATCATAGTTGCCATTGGAATCGTTCTTTTAGGATTTTTAACCAAATTGGCATTTACCGCTGCACTTTCAACGCCAATAAAACTCCAGACACAAAGTAAAACACCGCTAAAAATACCATGCATGTCTGAACCACCTGATACATTCCAGTTATCTACGAAAGTGTCAGGTTTAAAGAAAAACCAACCGACAACACTTGTTAAAATAACAGGAATTAACAATAGGATAACCCCAATTGTAACTAAGCGTCCTACCCAGTTTGCACCAAGTAAATTTATCCCCGTAAATATCCATATCACCACAATGGTTGCAATCCCTGCTGCAACTGGGTGATTTAAAACTGGGAAGAATGTTGAGAGATAGGCAACACCGGTAATTGCAATGGCTAAATTACCAATCCAGTTAGCATTAAAGTAGAGAACACCTGTTTGGAAACCAAGAATAGGCGCAACTTCACCAGCATAGGCAACCGGTCCGCCCTCTTGTGGATCAGTTGCTGCAAGCTTTGCAAACACAAAGGCCAAACCAATGGCACCAATTGCAGCAATAATCCAACTAATAAATGTTAAGGAACCAATCGCAGCTAAATTTGCTGGCAACAAGGCAATGCCTGAGCCCATCATATTTCC
>JAOMSY010000003.1 GCA_028355575.1 Francisellaceae bacterium
AGTGCGCTAATAAATATACGAAATTTCCCAATACGCAAGTATGATAATAACTAGTTATGGAGCTTATTAGCTAAGGTCGCAACACGTTGACCTAACGCTTTACATAAGTTGATTTCATCTTGAGATAAAGGTTTATCTGATTTTGGTCCTGCCAAATGACTTGCACCATATGGCGTGCCACCTGTAATTGTTTTTTGTAATTCTGGTTCTGAATATGGAATACCTACTATAACCGCACCATGGTGTATTAATGGAAACATCATGCTAATTAATGTTGTTTCTTGGCCACCGTGAAGACTGGCAGTAGAGGTAAAGACAGCAGCGGGTTTATTGACTAGTGCGCCTTTAAACCATAAATCACTTGTCGTATCAAGAAAGTATTTTAATGATGCTGCCATATTACCAAAACGAGTGGGGCTGCCAAGAATAATGCCTGAGCAATCCTCAAGGTCTTTCTTGGTGACATAAACTGCGCCTTTTTCTGGAATGGTTTCAGCAATTTTTTCACATTCGGGTGAAACTTCAGGTACAGTTCTTAAAATAGCTGTATGTCCTGCTTTTTCGATGCCAGTGGCAATCTGTTTTGCCATCTGATAAGTTGCGCCATATTTGCTATAGTAGAGGATTAAAATGTTTAACATGTTTTATCTAAATTTGGTGATTATAAATTTATTTTAATCAACTCATTGATATTTGTAACCCGATACCTATTTATTTCAAGCTGTAAACTTGATGAAGTTAGTAGTGCCAAAGACACGCTATAATTATCTTCATATTTAAATTGAGAAAATAAGATATTATTGCAACTTTTATTTGGCTTCGCAGTATTATTTTTTATTGAAAAATTATATACGTCTAATCCATTTGCAATGCCTGTTCCAAGCGCTTTTAATACAGCTTCTTTTGCAGTCCAAAGATTATAAAAGCTAGTCATTTGTTGTTGATTATCTTTAATGGTTTTTAACTGAATATATTCTTGAGTGGAAAAATATTGTTTAGCGATTTCTAACATATTCTTTTTTGATTCTAATTTCTGAATGTCTATTCCAATTTCAGACGATTTACATATAGCCAGCACAACCCAATCGTGGCTATGGCTTATATTAAAAAAATGGGCTTGATTCTGAAGATAGGGCTTTCCACATTTATTTTTATAGAATTGAAGTTCATTGCTTGGTATGTTTGTTTTTAATGAAAGAAATTTACGCCTTAACCATCGTGATAAGGCGTACTCTTGTTTACGCTTTTTAGATTTAAATGCATCAAATTTATCGGATTCACTAGTGGTAAGTGGGACTTGTCCGAAGTCATTGATATTGGCAAAAAATAGTTCGACTAAGACATTAGATGACATTGTCTAACTAAATTTTTTAAAGATGAGTGAGGTATTAATACCCCCAAATGCAAAATTGTTACTCATAACGTATTCACAATCTATTGTGCGGTTATTGTGTTGTATGTAGTCTAACTCAGCACAGCGTTCATCAATGTTTTCTAAGTTAATAGTTTGTACAAACGTTTTATTGTTCATCATGCAGATACTTAACCACGCTTCAGTTGCGCCGCAGGCGCCAAGTGTATGCCCAAAGTAACTTTTTAGTGAGCTGATAGGGATGTTTTTTCCGAAGATATCATGTGTGGCCTGAGATTCAGCAATATCACCTTTTTCTGTAGCCGTGCCATGTGCATTTACATAGCCAATTTGAGAAGGCGAGATACTCGCGTCATCTAGAGCAAGTTGCAGGGAAAGTTTCATTGTGTCAGAGGTTGGTTGTGTGACATGTTTTGCATCACAATTTGTTCCAAATCCAACGACTTCTGCATATATTTTAACACCTCTTGCTTGCGCATGAGATAATTCTTCTAATATAAAACTGCAAGCGCCTTCACCAATTACAAGACCGTCACGGTCTTTATCAAAAGGCCGAGGGGTTGTTTTAGGTCTGTCATTTCTTTGACTGGTTGCATAAAGGGTATCGAAAATGGCAACTTGGCTCACACAAAGTTCTTCTGCACCACCAGCAATCATCACGTCTTGATAACCATTTTTAATCGCTTCATAGGCATAGCCAATACCTTGGCTGCTCGAAGTACAGGCACTAGATGTAGGGATAACTCGACCAAGAATACCAAAAGTCAGAGCAGCATTAACGGCACATGTATGACTCATCCCTTTAATATAAGTCGTCGCGGTAACATTTTGCATGGACCCCGTTATGCGAATCATGGTTAAGTCACCTAATGATGCATTGCTACCAGAACAAGATCCATAGGAAATGCCTGTTCGACCATTACTTAAAATATCTTGTTGATCTAATAAATCAGCATCTTTTAAGGCCTCTTCAACAGAGAGCGTAGAGAGTTTAGCAACTCGGCCCATCCCTCGTATTTTTTTACGGGTATAGTGACTTGGTAATGAGAAATCCTGAACTGGTGCGGCAAGTAAGGAGTGTAGACCATCAATTTTTTTCCAGTCTTCCATAACAATAATGCCTGTATTCTTTGCCTGGATGTTTTGGTAGATATCGTCCCAGTTGTTTCCAAGAGAAGTAATGCCATGGATGCCAGTTATAACAACACGCTTGCTCATACTAATCCTCCATTAATTGAAATGACTTGCCTAGTAATATAGCCAGCAAGATCCGACATTAAATAGCTGACTAGTTCAGCCACTTCTTCTGGTTTTCCCATTCTACGTGCGGGAATGTGTTTCATAATTTCATTAATTTCAGCATCCTGAACCATATCCGTTTCAATTAAGCCGGGTGCAACACAGTTTACAGTTATTTTGCGTTTGGCTAGTTCAATGGCTAATGCTTTTGATGCACCAATAATACCAGCTTTTGCTGCACTGTAGTTTACCTGGCCGCGATTACCAGCAATTCCTGATACCGAAGCAAGTGTCACAATTCTACCGCCTTTCCTTAATTGCATCATTGGCATGATACAAGGTTTGATGACATTGTAAAAACTATCCAAATTGGTATGTACGACATTGTCCCAGTCTTGTCCTTCCATTGCAGGAAAAACAACATCTTTACATATGCCAGCATTGTTAACTACACCATAGTAGGCACCATCTTTTTCAATATGTTTTAAAATCGCTTCTTCACAATGATCACGGTTAGTAATATCAAATTGTATCAATTCAGCTTGGCAATTATTCGATAAAATAGTACTTAGAGTAGCTTCTGCACCAGCCTTGTCGCTATTATAGTGGACTGTAACGTTAAACTGTTCAGATAAAGCGATGGCAATTGCTTTGCCAATACCTTTGCTCGCACCAGTGACCAGTACATTCCTTTTCATAATTTTAGTTTTCCCGTTAGTATATCTGATATTTGTTCTTTTGGAGGTAAATATGTATTCAGCCTGGCTTCACAAGCTAATTGGTTATCAATATGAATACAGCAATTAAAGACCCCAATTTTGTCACCTATGAAGGATTTTTCTGCGGTAATGATAAGAATGTTGTTTAAACTAAAATATTCACAATGACTTATAAACTTACGAACACTTAGTAGTAAACCAACTTCTGGTTTGTTTGATTCGCCTTGGTATCCAGCATAGATCCCAATTGCTTGGGCCATAAATTCGATACCGAACCAGTTATATATCCCTTTAATTTGATCGTTGTAAAAAATATTCGATTCTTTAACTGTTAGTTGACAGATGGTTTTATCATCGCTTGTAGAGATGATGTCGTCTATTAAGCACATTCTTGAGGCGTGTGGTAGTAGTTCTTGTGGAGATATATGTTTGTGCATACTAGATGCCTTTTTCCGCTTTCTCAATAACGAGACTGACATTACTTCCGCCGAAGGCAAAAGAGTTACTCATAAACGCGCATTTTTGCCATTGAGTTTCTTCATTAATGATATTAATTGGAGGTATATTAGGATCAAATTTACCATCCCAAATCTGTTTTGGTAATAACCTGTTAGGGTTATATTTTTCTGATAGCAGTAACCAACAAAAAGCAAGCTCATGTGCGCTAGCTGCACCTAATGTGTGTCCTGTGAGGGCTTTTGTCGAACTACATGGAACTTGTTTGCCAAAAAAATTGTTTACCATGGTAGCTTCTACTTCATCATTTTTTGGCGTGGCTGTGCCATGTAAGTTAATGTAACCGATATCTTTGGTTGTTAGGTTTGCGGAATGCAATGCATGCTGCATCGCTGATTTCCCGCCCATTCCAGTTGGATCAGGTGATGAAATATGATAGCCATCAGACGATTCACCTGTTCCAGATAACTTAATTTCAGATTTTTCTTTACTAAGAACAAGAAGCGCAGCACCTTCACCAATATTTAGTCCGCAACGATTTTTGCTAAATGGATTGCTTGTGGTGCTGGAAACGAGTTCTAACGCATCAAAACCATTTAATGTCATCTCGCAAAGCGCGTCGCTCCCGCCAGTAATGACTGCATCACATAAACCAGATTTAATTAACCTATCAGCCGCAGCAATCGCTTTACCGCTTGAAGAGCAGGCTGTGGATATTGTGTAATGTAGACCTTTGATACCAGCATACTCTGATAAAAATTCAGATCCTGATGAAACTTCTTGGTGTTGGTAATAAAAATCATCAGGAAAAAGTCCGGTTTTTTTGTATTCCTTCCAAGCACCTTCGCCAGAGGCAATGCCTGATGTGCTTGTACCTAAGACAATTCCGATTCGATTGCTACCATATTTATTTTTTAGATCGCTAACTTTAGAGCGAATTTGTTCATAGGCTTGGGCGATAAATTGATTATTCTGAGTATCATATTTGGGATATTCTTCTGATAACGCTATTTTTTTAAGAATATTAGCCTGGCCTATAAAAGTTTGCTTTTTACTATATAACTTGTCATACACTTTTAAGCTGGATTGATCACCAGATAGTAGTCCTGTAGCAACCTGGTTTTTGTTGTTGCCAAGCGCATTAGTGATACCAATGTCGTTTAAGTAGGTTGTCATGTTATTCGAAATTACAAAGCCAGGATTATTTAGATATTCTATAAATTATAATCTAGTTTGATTAAATTTGGCAGAATATGTATAAAATCTATTTCAAGATGCTAAAAACAAAAAAAGCCAGCTTTGCGGCTGGCTTAAGATTTAAGTTAGGTCTTACACTAACTTGAGGAGTAGCAAGTTCATAATATCGTATTAACCTTAACGTAATCTTAATTTTATTAGCTTTAATTTTTTAATTTCATTAGCGGCCAAAAAATTTATAACTAAGCAAATAATCTGCTACAATTCTCACGCATTTAAAAAATGGAGATATGAATGGAAGACGTTGTTATTGTTTCTGCACTTCGAACTGCAGTTGGCAAATTTGGTGGTACTTTGGCCACAGTACCGGCCCATAAGTTGGGTGCTAGTGTGATTAAAGCACTACTTGAAGAAACTAAAGTTAAGCCTGAGCAGATTGATGAAGTTATTCTTGGTCAGGTATTGACGACTGCATGTGGCCAAAATCCAGCTAGACAGGCTGTTATTGAGGCAGGTCTTCCACAAGATACCGTGGCAATGACCATTAATAAGGTTTGTGGGTCTGGTCTTAAGTCTATTCAACTTGCTGCACAAGCAATAAAATGTGGTGATGCGGAAATTATTATTGCTGGTGGGCAAGAAAATATGAATTTATCACCCCATGCTCTGCCAAAAAGTAGAGTTGGTCAACGTATGGGTGATTGGAAAATGACAGACACCATGATCAAAGATGGTTTGTGGGAAGCATTTAATAACTACCATATGGGTACGACTGCTGAAAATATTGCTAAGAAATTTAATATTTCTCGTCAAGAGCAAGATGAATTTGCATGTGCATCTCAAAACAAAGCTGAAGAAGCGATTAAGTCTGGTAAGTTTAAAGATGAAATTGTACCCGTTGTCATTCCTCAGCGTAAAAAAGATCCAATTATATTTGATCAAGATGAATTTCCAAGGTTTGGTGCGGCAATTGAGAGTTTCAGTAAATTACCGCCAGCTTTTGATAAAGAAGGAACGGTTACTGCAGCTAATGCTTCTGGTATAAATGATGGTGCTGCTGCAGTGATGCTGATGTCTGCAAGTAAAGCGCAAGAGCTTGGTTTAACGCCTCTAGCAACAATCAAATCTTATGCTAATGCTGGTGTATGTCCAACGATCATGGGTACTGGCCCTATTCCTGCAAGTAAAAAATGTTTAGATAAAGCAGGGTGGAGCGCAAATGATCTTGACCTAGTTGAAGCAAACGAAGCTTTTGCTGCTCAAGCCATATCCGTTAACCGTGGTATGGAATGGGATGTTAATAAAGTAAATGTAAATGGTGGCGCGATTGCAATTGGTCATCCTATTGGTGCTTCTGGTTGTCGCATATTCGTGACGCTGCTTCACGAAATGAAGCGTAGAGATGCAAAGAAAGGTTTGGCAACACTATGTATTGGTGGTGGTATGGGTACTGCATTAGCGGTAGAGCGATAGTTTATTACAGGAGAAAAATATGAAAGGTAGAATAGCAGTTGTTACAGGTGGTACGCGTGGGATTGGTAAAGCAATTTGTGATGCTTTATTGAAAGAAGGTGCGTTTGTTATCGCTGGTTACACAAATGAAGCGAATGCACAAAAATGGTTAGATTCACAGAAAGAGAAAGGTTATGGAGATAAGGTAGATATCATCAAAGGTGATGTCTCTAATCCAGATGAAGTCCGTGCGGCAATTGTAGAAAAAATTGAGAAATACGGTAAGATCGAAATCTTAGTCAATAATGCAGGTATTACACGTGATGGCATGTTTAAAAAAATGACTTACCAGCAATGGAGTGAAGTCATGAACACAAACTTAGGCAGTTTGTTTAGTGTTTCTCAACCTGTTATCAATAGTATGTTAGAAAATGGATTCGGTCGTGTTGTAAACATGTCTTCAGTAAATGCACAAAAAGGTCAGCTCGGCCAAGTGAATTATTCAGCGGCAAAATCTGGGATCCACGGCTTTACAAAAGCTTTGGCTCAGGAAGTTGCACGCAAAGACATTACAGTTAACACGGTGTCTCCAGGGTATGTTGCAACAGAAATGGTAATGGCGATCCCAGAGCCTGTGCTTGAGAAAATTGTTGCACAAGTGCCTAAGGGTCGTTTAGCAACACCTGAAGAGGTGGCGTCACTCGTTACTTTCTTATGTTCTGATAATGCTGGCTTTATTACAGGTGCTGACTACTCTATAAATGGTGGGTTACACATGTCTTAATTTATTACTTTAATTAGTAATAAATTATTCTGATATTTTTTCTAAACATTCTTTCATTGGCCAGCTGTTTAAAGTAACTACCTCTTTAGTTATTAAAATGTAGCTACCTTTATCATGCCAGTCACTTAAAACAGCTCGCACAAATTTGTCATCTCGATGAATAGCCATTTTGTGAGTATGGCCGTGTATTAATATTGTATTATTATTTTTATATTCATTAACACCTTTGTCTGTAACATCAACTTGTATTACAAGTCGCTGGCCTTTGTTTTTGCTTTTACTCCTGAGCTTTAAGGCTATTTTTCTGCGTAAACTTAAGGGGAAAGCTAGATATATGTTTTGAAAAAACTTAATCCTTGAAAATTTCCTAAAACGCTGATAGCTAATATCATCTGTGCAGAGTGTATCGCCGTGCGCAAGTATCACGCGTTTATCTTTGAATGAAAGCTGCTCAGTGTCACCTAATAATGTAGCGCCTGACATTTTAGAGAATTGCTTGCCAATAAAGAAGTCTCGATTCCCGTGCATAAAATATAATTTTATGTTTTTGGCTTTTAATGCTTTTAGTTCATTAATAACAGCAATATTGAAGTCAGTTAGGTTGTCATCACCAATCCAATAATCAAAAAAATCACCTAGTATATAGAGTGCTTGGCACGATTTATCTTCACATATATAAACAATGAAGTTTCTAAAAAGTTCAAAGACTTTTGGTCTGTCTTCAGATAAATGTAAATCTGAGATTATGTAAGTGTTGTCTGGCATTGCCGAATATAATTTCATATAGTTAAGGCAGTATATCTCTTAGTTAGTAAATTATTCAAGTAAGGTAAGTTATGCAAAACGAATTAACAAACGCTAAAATTTTAGTTGTTGGTGATGTGATGCTAGATCGGTATTGGCGTGGGCCTTGTTCACGGATATCTCCAGAGGCGCCGGTCCCTGTTATTAATGTCAATAAAATTGAACAACGCGCTGGTGGTGCAGGTAATGTTGCTCTAAATGTATCTGCATTAACAGGTAAGTCTGGTATTTTAAGCATTATCGGTGATGATGAGCCGGGTCAGTCCTTAACAGAAATGATGGCATCAAGTAATATTGATACACATTTTGTTACTGACAAACATCCAACAATTACTAAGTTACGCGTGATGAGTCAACATCAGCAATTGCTGAGAATGGACTTTGAGGAAGATCTGTCTAGTGTTGATAAAACGCCTTTGGTAGAAGAGTTAATTTCTCAGCTAGATGGTTATAACGTGTTAATCGTATCTGATTATGGGAAAGGTGTTTTAAGTGATGCGAATACGCTTATCCAAAAAGCACGTGAAAAAGGCTTAGAGGTTTTGGTTGATCCAAAAGGTTCAGATTTTTCAAAATATAAGGGCGCAACTCTCATAACACCAAACATGAAGGAGTTTGAGACTGTTGTTGGCCCCTGTCATTCTGATAAAGAAATCATTGATAAAGCGAAAGAGCTCATTCAGAAAACAGATTTAGATGCGCTGTTGATTACACGCAGCGAAAAGGGAATGACGCTTGTCGAAAAGAATGGCAGTTATAATACCATCCCGACTCAAGCACAGGAAGTCTTTGATGTAACAGGTGCGGGTGACACCGTGATCTCAGTTATGGCAATGGGTCTTTCTATTGGTCACGATTATTATACTTCTATGAATTTGGCAAATGCAGCAGCAGGTGTTGTGGTTGGTAAGCTTGGTACAGCAACAGTTTCGCCAAAAGAGTTATATAAGGCATTGAATGCGATAACCCAAATTCAAACAGGTGCAGTGTCTGAAGAGGAAGTAATTGAAGCCATGGAAAAATGTCATCTCCAGGGTGAAAAAGTGGTCATGACCAATGGCTGCTTTGATATTCTTCATTCAGGGCATGTGGAATATTTACAAAAAGCTAGTAAGTTGGGTGACCGTTTGATTGTCGCAGTCAATGATGATGCTTCTGTTAAACGCTTAAAGGGTGAAACTCGTCCAATAGTTAGTTTAGAGAATCGGATGGCGCTCTTGGCTGCGCTTGAATGTGTTGACTGGGTTGTTGCTTTTGCTGAAGACACGCCTGAGCGCTTAATAAATACTCTGCTACCAGATATATTAGTAAAAGGTGCGGATTATGAAGTGCATCAGATTGCAGGATCAGAAAAAGTGCTTGCTAATGGTGGCGAAGTAAAAACTATTGAATTAAGGCCTGGTTGTTCGACATCAGGAATTATTGACAAAATAAAATCTCAAAACGGAGTTTAGATTGGTGCCAAAGAAGATTCATATATTAGGTGTGTGTGGCACATTCATGGGTGGTTTATCAATCATTGCCCGACAAAAAGGTTTTGAAGTAGAAGGTTCTGATTTAAATGCCTATCCGCCAATGAGTGATTATTTAAGAGATTCAGGCATTAAAGTTAATAATGGCTATTCCATTGAGAAATTAAATCCAAAACCAGATGAAGTCCTGATTGGTAATACCTTAAAACGTGGGGTTGAAATAGTTGAGCATGTTCTGAACGAACAGTATCGATATTTTTCTGGCGCGCAATGGTTGTATGAAAATGTGCTTTATGACAAACATGTTCTGGCAGTTTCTGGGACACATGGTAAAACAACTACAACCTCAATGTTGGTAAAAATATTAGATGAGTGTGGTTATAATCCAGGCTTTATGATTGGTGGGGTTTCAAAAGACTTTGGTGAGTCTGCAAGGCTGACCGATTCAAAATATTTTGTAATTGAAGCTGATGAATATGACACGGCTTTTTTTGATAAGCGCTCAAAGTTTATTCATTATCATCCAAGTACTTTAATTATCAACAATATTGAATTTGATCATGCAGATTTATTTCCATCACTAGATTCGATCAAGACCCAATTTGATCATTTGCTTCGTGTTATTCCAAGTAAAGCTAGAGTTGTCTATGCGGGTGCAGATAAAAATGTTTTAGATGTTATTGATAAAGGATGTTGGTCTCAAAAAAGTAGTTTCGGTGCCAAAGATCAGAGTTTTAGCCCTGACTGGGCATATCAGATGCTAGAAAAAGATGGTTCGGTATTTGAAGTTTATTTTCAAAACGAATGTGTTGGCAAGGTCCAGTGGGATCTGATTGGAGACCACAATGTTAGTAACGCTTTAGCTGCTATTGCTGCCGCTGAGAATATAGGTATTCATCCACAAGATGCCTGTAAAGCAATTAGCCGGTTTTCTGGGGTTAAACGCCGCATGGATCTCGTAGCAAATAATGCGCAATGTTATATTTATGATGACTTCGCTCACCATCCAACAGCCATCAAGAAAAGTGTTGATGCCTTGAGAAATCGCGTGGGAGATCAAAAGCTATTCGCTATTATGGAGCCTCGTTCAAATACAATGAAAATGGGCACATTAAAAGAAGAAATTGTTCAAGCATTTGGTAATGCAGATCAAATTTTTATTTATCAATCACCACTAGTAAAATGGTCAGTAACTGAGGCATTCAAGGGATTTTATAAGCCCTGCCATGTCTATACAGATATGGATGAAATGAAGCTGGCGATAATCCAAGCGTCTAAAAAGAATATAGATAATAAGGATGCCACTCACTTGTTAATAATGAGTAACGGTGGGTTTGAAGGTATTCATCATACTTTAAAAGATGCGCTAATCCGTTAATTTGAATATTGTTTATTTCTGTAAATTCACACTCATGTCTTGAATTTGTATCATTTTACAACCATATTATAAAAGTAATAATTTATATCATCACACTGTATTTATTCAGGATGTTTAGAGGCATTATTGGGTATGGCAATGACAAAAGATCGGGTTACGCTTTCGGGTAGAAGAAGAACAAAAGACCTTAGGCAAGAAGCGAGGTATGAAGGCGGGGAATTTGTTAAAGACCCTGATCCCGTACATGACTTGAAACAGCAGGCGATTGAAATGCAAAAACAACGTGTTGAGCGTGATAGTGGTCAGAGTTATATAGATGACATTGTTTCAACATTAATTAAGAAATATGAGATTTGGTCAGAGCCGCTTGATTATTATCGTTATAAATATAGTCCTAATAAGCGCAGTCAATTACTATTGAATGAAATTAGATGTATATTAAATGAGCATGCAATTAAATTGATGGCAGAAGGGTATCAAGAGAACACTTGCCGTAATAAGTGCATGGATTTACTTAATATTGTTTCTGATAGATTAAAAGCTAATAATATTCCTATTGGTGAGTTACACTTAACGAAAAAACGTAAGTAATTATTAATGTCACAATTTATTTATGGCGTACACGCTGTTACAGAGTTCCTAAAATCATCACCCGAGCTATCTATAAGAATTTTAATTCAAGATGGGAGAGAAAATGATACCAAGATTAAAAAAATAATAGCTACTGCTAAAAAGCATAAATTACACGTTGATACTATGTCTAAAGATAAACTTGACGGTATAGCTGACAATGGTGTGCACCAAGGTATATTGGTAGAATGTAAAAAATCTAGAACCTATATTGAATCTGATATCCTTGGGTTGCTTGATTCGCTTGATCATTCACCGCTTGTATTAATTTTAGATGGCGTTCAGGATCCACATAATTTGGGTGCTTGTATTAGAACCGCTGATGCATGTGGTGTTGATTTTGTTATTATTCCAAAAGATAAGAGCGCGCCCTTAAATGCAACAGTACAAAAAGTTTCCTGTGGTGCAATGAGTCGGGTGAAAGTAGTTGTTGCAACAAATCTAGCGAGAAGCGTGAAAACACTCAAACAGGAAGGTGTATGGGTCTATGGCTTTGCTGATGAGGCAAAAGAGTCCATCTATAATAATGATTTCACAGGTGGTATCGCCTTGGTAATGGGCTCTGAAGGAGATGGTTTAAGACACCTCACAAGAGAGCTATGTGATCATTTGGTTTATATTCCTATGCAAGGATCGGTCTCTAGTTTAAATGTATCAGTTGCGACTGGTGTCGCTTTATATGAAGTTGTTAGACAGAGGATTTAAGCAGGGCATCAATTCCTTTTTGTGCGCATTCTTCATCAAGTTCTGGAGTCGCGCCACTAACACCAATTGATCCAATATGAATTCCATTTTTCATTATTGGCAGTCCACCGCCAAGTAACAATATATCAGGTATACTGCTATACGGATTAGTTGTCATGGAAGCACTTCTTTCGGATAAGTCTTTCGAAGATATCGGCATTGAAGCTGAGGTTAATGCTTTTAATTGGGAAATTCTAATGCTGCCAAAGCTGGTATTATCCATTCTGTGAAAGCAATTTAAATTACCATGGTTGTCATAAATGCTAATTACTAGGTTTATGGAAAGACTTTCTGCATATTTCTCAATTGCTGATAGAATTATTTTTGAATCTTTCAGTGTAAGAGTTGAATTCGTCATTTAGATTTTCCTTTTGTATTTATGCTATCTAAACAAAGACGAGTGGTGAATAATCCAATATACCAGTGCTACCCAAACGCCACCAATTACTGTGGCTATGACCCAAACAGAGCCAGGTACAATTTGAGTTGTTACCTTTGCTTGTGTGAAATGACTGACATCTTTTGCAACGCCAGCAGCAAATAAGATATTTATAAAAGCACTAATAATAATGATAACAATGCTAATTGTGCTATAGGTTTGAGCAAATTGAGTGTAAACATCCATATTGACAAAATCTTAATTCTAAAAGGAAAGATTTTAACAAGAAAGCTCGTAATATGATAGCGTACAGCCTATAGTTGAAAGGAGCTTTAACTAATTCAATATTGACCGGAAAGTGTAAAGCGTATAAGATGCAACAGGCTTAAAGCAAGATAGGTTTAAGAAAATATGTTTATTACTTTATATTCAAATTCAGACTCTGCATTGAGTCATAGGGTCAGATTTGTTCTCGCAGAAAAAAAACTGCAAGCAAAAATCATTGAGCTTTCAAGTCTTGATGAAGAACCTGAACTTAAAAAACTTACGCCGAATGGTAGTTTGCCTATTTTGACTGAAAGGGAATCTATCATAAACGACCCAAATATCATCATGTATTATCTTGATGAGCGATACCCTTCGCCATCATTAATGTCTAGCTACCCAGTGCTGCGTGCTAAAACTCGCCTCACAATTAGTCGTATAGATAGAGATTGGTATAGCATGATCAAGATGGCTGAGAAAGATCCTGATAATGCTAAAGAGGCTATCACTGTTTTGAAAGATAGCTTTAAAGCACTTTCACCCATATTTTCTGAAACAAATTATTTTATGTCTGAAGACATGACGCTTGCTGACTGCGCTTTAACCACATTGTTATGGAGATTGCCTTTAATTGGCGTCGATTTATCTGACAATTTAGGTGCAATTCAAGAATATGCTCAAAGAATGTTTGAGAGAGATGCCTTTCAGAAGAGTCTTTCATCAGAAGAGCAGAAAATTACACAAACGGTTATTTGAGCCATTTTCATATTATATTTTAAATTCAATTAAGCATTCAAAGTTTCTAGCATGATGAACTTAGCTCACGAGAAATATATGCTGCGAGCAATTGAGCTTGCCAGTCAGGGTTCATTTTATACTAAGCCTAATCCTAATGTTGGTTGTGTTATTGTTGATCCATCTGGAGAAATAATTTCTGAAGGATATCATCAATTTTTTGGTGGCCATCATGCTGAAGTTGAAGCGATTAAACAGGCCGGCAGTCTTGAAAAGGAAATACGAGGTAGCACTTTTTATGTTACTTTAGAGCCTTGTTCACATTTTGGTAAAACTGGACCTTGTGCAGACGCCTTAATTGAAGCAGGGGTTGCAAAGGTATTTGTGGCACTTGAGGATCCAAATCCACAAGTCGGTGGAAATGGCATCTCTAGACTCCGTCAAGCAGGTATATCAGTAGAAGTTGGGCTATGTGCCGATAAGGCAGAAGAACTAAATTTAGGGTTTTTGAAAAAACATCGACAGGGTAGACCTTTTCTTCGAGTTAAAATGGCGGCAAGTATCGATGGTAAAATTGCAATGGCAAGTGGTGAAAGTAAGTGGATCACAAACAAATACTCAAGGGTTGATGTGCAAATAATGCGTGCTTCAGCGGGTGCAATTATTACGGGTATGGGTACGATATCAGCGGATAACCCTAAATTAACAGCTAGACCACTTGAACCACATTGTACTTTCAGCCAGCCATATCGTGTTGTGATTGATCGTAATCTAGATATCCCTTTAGATGCAAATATTATTGGCTTAGATGGTCTATGTGTTGTTGTAACAGAAATTGATAATGCATTAAAAGTTCAGAGATTATCTAACTTGAAGGTAAAGGTCTTAAAAATAGATTTCACTGACACGAGTGTTTTATTTGATACCTTGTTAGTTCATCTAGCAAGAATGGGTGTGAATGATGTTATGGTAGAATCTGGTCCTAGATTGATTAGCCAATTCATTAAATATCAGTTATTAGATGAGTTAGTTGTTTACACAGCACCTTGTTTAATGGGTGTGTCAGCAATATCAATGACAAATATTGAACTAGAATCTATGGCGGAACGAATTCAGTATAAGTTACAATCAGTCAAACGTTTTGGCGATGACATAAAATGTGTCTATCGTTTTGTATAAGGAGAATGAGTAAATGTGGCTAGATCAGTTTTCTAATTATATTTTATTTTTACTAGAAGCCGTTACTATTGTTGTTGCAATTTTAATAGTTATTTCAGGTATTGTAGCTATTGGCTCAAAGGGTAAAAAATCTAAAGGTAAATTGAATGTAAAAGCTTTGCATTCAAAATACAAAGAAATGAAATCGAAGCTTGAGTATGACGTCTATGAGAAAAAATTTTTAAAGAAAGAGCTGAAAGCGCAAAAGAAACTTGATCAAGAAAAACAGAAGAAAAATGAAAAGGATCAATTTAAGCCAAAGCGTATTTATGTTATTAATTTTAAAGGTGATATTCAGGCCAGTCAGGTTGAAGGGTTAAGAGAAGAAGTTACCGCTATATTAAGTATTGCAACACCCCAAGACGAAGTCGTTATTAATTTAGAAAGTCCTGGTGGCGTTGTGCATGGCTATGGGCTAGCTGCATCACAACTAGAACGTATTAAATCTAGACATATTCCGCTAACTATTATCGTTGATAAAGTAGCTGCCAGTGGTGGTTATATGATGGCATCTCTAGGAGATAAAATTGTATCTGCACCATTTGCAATTATTGGTTCTGTTGGCGTGGTTGCTCAATTGCCAAATATTAATCGATTGCTTGAATCTCATGGTGTCGATGTCGAATTGCATACCGCGGGTGAATATAAGCGTACATTAACGGTAATGGGTAAAAACACAGAAGAGGGTCGTAAGAAATTTAAAGAAGATCTTGACTCCGTACATACTTTATTCAAACAGCATATTGAAAAATTTAGACCAAAATTAGATATTGAAAAAGTTGCAACAGGTGAGTATTGGTTTGGCCATAAAGCATTAGAATTAGACCTTGTTGATGAGCTAAGCACGAGTGATGATTATTTGTTTTATGCTTATGAGAAAGAACAGGCAGAGCTTTTTGAAGTAAAATTTGAAGCTAAAGGTAAAATGCTAAGCAAGTTAAAAGCGAATATAGAGACATATTTATTTAAGAAAAATATTCCTGGAATGTAATGAAATCTGTACCCTGGTTTGAAGATGATTTTAAAAAATTTCAAGACTTGTGGGCAGGGAAGAAATGGCCACATGCATTATTATTAACTGGCAAGCCCGGTTGTGGACTAGAAGATTTTTCGCATCAATTAGGTCGAGCTATTTTATGTGAAAATTCTGATTTAACTATTTGCGGTATTTGCAGAAATTGTCAATTATCTAGTCAGGAAGTTGATACACATCCAGATAATGATTGGATCAAACCAGAAGATAACATCATTAAAGTAGAACAGATTCGCCATTTACAGCAGCAGTTAATAAAAAAACCAGCCTATGGCCAATATCGGGTTATTAATATTACCCAGGCACATTTAATGAATGAATCAGCTGCCAATGCTTTATTGAAAATGTTGGAAGAGCCAAATCAAGCTGTATATTTTATTCTAACTTCCACAGAAAGTTCATTATTAAAACCAACAATTAAAAGCCGTCTTCAACGCTATCCGCTTACAATGAATTTGAATCAAATAAAGAAATGGTATCAGAGTCAATTACAGCAAACCGATATTCCATTTGAAAATCTTATTAAGTTGTCAAATGGTGCGCCGATAAATATGCTTAAAATACAACAAGATAAAAGTATTCTTGAGATTCGTAATAAAATACTGGAGCCAATTGAGCACAAAGCCCATTTTTTTGATGCGGTAGAGTATTTAGTTGTCGTGGATCAAGAGTGGGTAATTTACTGGTGGTTATTAATTGTCACTGATTTAATTAGACTAAAGTTAAATACTTCATCACCTGACTTGCTTGCAAATGAGGATAAAAAAGAAAGTTTACAAGCTTTTGCGAAAGTGTATGATGTGAGTATATTTTTCGCAACTTACCAACAGTTGTTAAAAATTAAGAAGATGCTCAGTCAGCATGTTAATTTAAATAAACAATTGATGTATGAGCATTTATGGCTAATTTTATTTGGAGAAAAACATGCCCTTGAATGTTAAGCAAAGACAAGCTTTAAAAGGACAAGCTCACGCATTAAAACCAATTGTATTGTTAGGCGAAAAAGGTTTAACGGATGCTGTCCTAGCTGAAATTAATTCTGCTTTAGAAACACATGAACTGATAAAAGTGAAGATTGGTGGCGGTGAGAAAGAAGAAAAACAGGCTATGATTGATGAGATTTGTGAAATGCTTCGTTGTGAATTTGTTCAATTAATTGGTGGTATCGTCATACTGTATCGTAAAAGTTTGAATAAAGATAAAAAGAAAAAATAATAATGAAAACATTAAGGGTTCGTCCAAGACGACTTCGTCATTCACCAGCAATTAGGGAAATGTTAGAATCTGTAAAATTAAACCCAGCTGACTTTATTTACCCTTTGTTTGTGGTGGAAGGTAATAATATTAAGCAAGAGATTTCTTCTTTGCCTGGCCAATATCGTTGGTCAATTGATCGCTTACCTGAGATTATTGAGCAAGTCGTAAATGCAAAAGTTAAATCAGTCATGATATTTGGCATTCCAGAATATAAGGATACGATAGGTTCAGAAAATTTTCGTGACGATGCAATTACGCAACAAGCTATAAGAAAAATTAAAGAAATAGATGATTCTCTCGTTATCTTTACCGATGTTTGTTTATGTAGTTTTACGGATCACGGTCATTGTGGCATTGTTAATGATCATATCATTGAGAATGATGCGACACTTGAGATTTTACAAAAAACAGCCGTTTCCCATGCTAAAGCAGGTGCTCATTATGTCGCACCCAGTGGCATGATGGATGGCATGATTGCAAGTATGCGTGATGCCTTAGATGAGACTGGGTTCGAAAATGTTGGTATTTTATCTTATGCAGTAAAATATGCATCTGCATTTTATGGACCATTTAGAGAAGCATGTAGCTCGTCCTTAAAAGGCGATCGTAAATCCTATCAGATGAATTACTTAAATGATTCACGAGAGGCACTGAAAGAAGCAAATTTAGATGAAGCTGAAGGTGCGGATATGTTGATGGTTAAGCCAGGCTTAGCGTATTTAGACATCATCAAAGAAGTCTCACAACAAAGTTATTTACCCATTGCGGCTTATAATGTAAGTGGTGAATATGCAATGGTGAAAGCAGCTGCCCAAAATGGCTGGGTAGATGAGCAATCAATCGTACTAGAATCGTTGTCTTCAATGAAAAGAGCGGGTGCAGATATTATTTTAACCTATCATGCACTTGATGCGAGTAAATGGCTTTCTGAAAAGGCATAAAAATTTTTTTACCTTATTATTTTGAGCTTGTATTCTTATCAATAAATATTTGTAGATGATTTATGCGAGGATGTGTGGTGATCGTTTTTTCCAACTCTTCGATTATCATACTTGCTGATTTTTCTTTTATTGCTGTTTCATATAGAAAGAGGGAGATCTGAATTTTACCGTTTAAATATTTTAGATCGATCCATCGAATATCATTTGTATTGATAATTTTTTCCCATTCAGGGAGCATAATGTCCGTAATTTCTTTTCTTGAAGGCGCAAGTTGTTCAGACTTTGGTATCCCTTCTGGATGATTATCAACATCGATATGTACGGTAATATCTTCAATACCATCAATCGCGTTGTTTATTGCTGCACGGGTATATTCACCAATATGATGCCCCTCAGAAACAGTGATGTTACTATCAACTAGAATATGAACATCTAAGAATACTTTACCAGCCATTTTACGGGTACGTAATTGATGAAAATCCCTGACACCATCTGTATTCTTAATTGCATCCTCAATTTTTTGAATTGACTCTTGGTCAATACCTGTATCAATTAACTCAGAGATTGATTCAATCCCCCAGGTAATGCCCATTTTAACAATCATGACACAGACAATAATAGCGGCGATCGCATCCAGAAAATGTAGTCCAATCATGGAACCAATTAAGCCTACAAGTACGACAATTGAAGATAATGCATCACCTCTACTATGCCAGGCATTGGCTCTTAGTAGATCTGAGTCAATTTTATTGGCTGTCTTTAAGGTATAACGGAATAACCATTCGTTTGCTAATATTGAAATAACGGCAGCAACGACTGTCCATTTATCAGGGATATAAACTGTCCCTTCAATTAAATGATAAATTGCATCATAAGCAATACCGCCGCCAACAAAAATTAACATGACAGCAATAACAATGGTGCATAGCGTTTCGATTCTTTGGTGCCCATAAGGATGATTATAATCGACACCTTTATTTGATACCTTGGCAGCAAAGAGGACAAAGAAATCGCTAATTAAGTCTGACAGAGAATGGATACCATCTGCGAATAAAGCGGGTGATCGACCCAAGAGCCCAATGGTGATTTTAATAAAGGCTAGGGATAGGTTGATCCAAGCACCTATAATAGTAATCCGTTTGCTTTCTTGATAGCGATCTAGTTCAGCCATGATTCTCCCTCGTAAATGAAATATGCGCTATTGTAACGACTTGGCTAATAATTAAAACAAATTAAATTTAAAATAGCTCTTTTCGTGCTAACAATACGTGTAATTTCGTATTGGATATATTATGTTATACATTGCAAATAAAGTTATGCAAGGATGTGATGTGGCTTATATAGATGTTGAGCAAAGTCAAATTGAGAATATTAAAAAACTATGGAATAAATTTGGTAATTACTTATTAACATTATTGCTTGTTTTGGCAGTTGCTTATGCTGGATGGACTTACTATTCAAGACATCAAAAAGAGCAAGTATATGCTGCTTCGGCATTATACAGTAATATGCTTGAACAACAGGCAGGTCCAGAGCAAACTATTGCGACTGGTAATGCGATTATGAAAGCTTACCCTTCAACAATCTATGCGAGCTTTGCTGCCTTAATTTTGGCACAGCAATATGTTAAACAAGATAATTTACCAGCCGCTGAAACTAGTTTGAAATGGGTGATTGATCACTCTGAAAATGCAATGGTGATTGTTATTGCGGAACAACGTTTAGCAAGAATTTATATTTCGAAAAATGACCCAAAGCAAGCATTAGCATTACTTGATGGTATTACTAATGCATCAGGGTTTGAACCATTTGTCGCTTATGTTAAGGGTGATGCATATGCAAAAATGGGTAATAATCTACTAGCAGAAAAATTCTGGAAGCAGGCTATACAGACAATGAATAAGCCTGAAGATGAGCCAATGAAGCAATATCTAGCGGTTAAAATTAGTTCTTTGTCGGCAACTAAGCCACTGAGTAATCAGGCTAAACCTGTAGAAAGCTCTAATTCTAAAGAGCAGTCATCCAATAAACAATCATCATAAAAGAGATTTTATATGCTTCAGCGTTTACTTTATTCTGTAAAAATGGCTTGGAAGTGCCGTAGAGAAATTGGACAAATTAAACGCTCAGATCTTGCTAATGACACCATTACAAATATTCAACCATCTTTATTAAAAACCCATAAAATTAGTACGTTAGTATTAGACTTTGATGGCGTAATGGCCTCGCATGGGTCAAAGTATCCTCGAAGTGATGTTGAAGAATGGTTGCACGAGCTGATATTAGCAATGCCAGAGTTAAAACTATTTATTTTATCCAATAATCCATGGGAAGTTCGATTAAAATACTTTCAGGAACATTTTCCAACATTAACATTTGTTTCTGGGGTAAAGAAAAAACCGTATCCAGATGGGATGCAAAAGGTTTGTGAGCTTGCTGGGTGTAATCCAAAAGAAGCAGCCATTGTGGATGATCGGCTTTTAACTGGTTGTTTAGCATCGCATTTAGCTGGATGCCAGGCTATTTTTATTTACAAGCCATATGTGAATTATAAACAGCATTTTGTACAAGAATGTTTCTTTCAGTTTCTCCGACACAGTGAAAAATTAATTTATTAGATACAATTTAAATTGTATTAATACTTAGTTGAGTCCGAATTTACTTTGATTTGATAACGCTGTAGTGTATTTATTAAGGGTAAGATTAATAAGATTTTATATTATGAAAATAGCTATTTTCGATCTTGATAAAACCTTGATTAATGCTGATTCTGGTGATTTATTTGCTAATTATCTTTGTGAGATTGGATTAATTAAAGATATAGATTCTTTCAAAGAGAAAGTTTTATATTTTGAGAACGAATATTATGAGGGAAGGTTAGACTTCTTAGGTTATTACCAGTTTGCAATTTCCCAGCTGGTTGCAACTAAGGTTCCTGATCTAAAGAAAATCGTCACAAAATTTGTTGAAGATAAAATCACACCTGTTATTTATCATCAAGCGCATAAGGTGATTGAATGGCATCGCTCACAGGGGCATGTGTTACTCTTAATTTCAGCTACCATCGAATTATTAGTTGAGGCAATAGGAAAAGCACTTGGCTTTGAATCAGATAATATTATTTCAGTGCAAATGGAAACGGCAGGAGAGTATTATACTGGCAATGTGATTGGAGAACCAAGCTACGAGGAAGGAAAAGTCATTCGTTTTCAGAGTTGGTGCCAGCATCATAATATAGAAACTTCTTTGATACGCACTTTATTTTATTCTGATTCTATACATGATCTGCCTTTACTTAGCCATGTTGATCAACCGGTTGTCGTGAATCCAGACCAAAGATTGTTACAGATAGCGATAGATAGAAACTGGCCAATTATAGACATGAATCATATCGAGCTAGAATGCTTGGAAATCATTCATAAAAATAGCCCCATTAATTGAGGTTTCAGCAGAATTACCCTATATTTTTTTGAAAGTATTAATAAAATTTTAATAATCTCAACGTAAGGATAGAGCTTATGAGTCAAGTGACGATACGTAAAGCAGCAGTACTTGGTGCAGGTGTCATGGGTGCGCAAATTGCGGCACATTTTGCAAATGCACAAGTTGAAGTGCTCTTATATGACTTGCCATCAAAAGAAGGTGATAAAAATGCGATTGCTAATAAAGCATTGGCAAATATGAAAAAAATGAATCCAGCACCTTATGGTTCGAGTAAGACGATAGAAGGGATCACTGCAGCTAATTATGAAGATGACCTTGAGAAACTTGAGTCATGTGATTTTATTATTGAAGCCATTGCTGAAAAAATGGAATGGAAAAAAGACCTGTATAACAAAATTAATCCACACCTTAAAAAAGGTGTAATTTTCACAACAAACACTTCAGGTTTAAGTATCACAGAGCTAGCAGGTACGTTAGCTGATGATATTAAACCTCAATTTTGTGGTATCCACTTTTTTAACCCACCACGTTATTTGCCATTAGTTGAAGTAATTCCTCACGCTAAGACAGATGCTAAGTTATTAGATGACTTAGAAACATTCGTGACTGAAACGCTTGGTAAGAGTGTTGTTCGTGCTAAAGACACACCTAACTTTATTGGTAACCGTTTAGGTGTATTTGCGATGTCAACGGTAATGAAATATGCGGAAAAATTCGATATTCCATTTGAAATTGCAGACCAACTAACGGGTAAATTATTAGGTCGGCCAAATTCTGCAACGTTTAGAACAGCAGATTTAGTTGGCTTAGATACCATGCTTCATGTGACTAATAACACCTATAATACAGCGAAAGATGATCCATGGTTATGTTTTTATGAAGCACCTAAATGGCTGCAAGCTCTTATTGACAAAGGTGCATTAGGAAATAAAACAAAATGTGGGATTTATAAAAAAGTTGGTAAAGACATCACTGTTATTGACACGAAAACTGGTGAGTATCGTCCATCAACAGGAAAAGCAGATAAAGAAGTTGTCGATATCTTAAAAGAAAAAGATGCAGCTAAGCGTTTTCAAGCGTTAAAAGCATCTGATAACCTACAAGCACAATTTGTTTATTCTATTTTCCGTGATAGTTTCCATTATGCAGCCTATCATTTACCAGAGATTGCAGATACTGCCCGTGATTGTGATTTAGCCATTCGCTGGGGATTTGGCTGGAAAGAAGGTTTATTTGAAACTTGGCAAAAAGCAGGTTGGGATACCGTAGCACATTGGATAAAAGAAGATAACGCTAACGGTAAAACAATTGTTTCTGTTGATTTACCTAGTTGGGTTGAAAAAGTTAAGGGTGCTTACGATGCAGATGGTAAAGCTTATAATGCACGTGAGAATAAATACGAAGGACGTCGTCAATTACCTGTCTATGAAAGACAAGCGTATCCTGATCCAGTATTAAATGAGAAGTTTAATGAAGGTGAAACGGTATTAGAAAATGATTCCGTTAGGCTGTGGACTACGGGCGATAACATCTTAATTGTTACCGTAAAAACAAAAATGTGTACCATTGGCGCAGAAGTACTTCAGACATTAGGTGAAGCCGTAAAAATTGCGGAAGAGCAAAATTTTGATGGTATCGTTATTTATCAACGTGGTAGTAGCAACTTTAGTGTGGGTGCAAACCTAGAAGAATTTGGTATGGCCTTTATGCTGGATGGTGCAGATGCAGTTAAAGAAACCATTAATAACTTTCAGACTGCAATGCTTGGTCTTCGCTATGCAATGGTTCCAGTTGTCGCTGCTGTCCAGGGATTTGCCTTTGGTGGTGGTTGCGAGATGATGTTACATTGTGATCGCACCGTTGCTGCACTTGAAAGTTATGTTGGTTTAGTCGAAGTCGGCGTTGGTCTAGTGCCAGCAGGCGGCGGATGTAAAGAGATGGCATTACGTGCGCAGTCTTCTATTGATCCTGAAAAAACCTTACAAAAATACTATAAAAATATCGCAATGGGTGAAGTTGCTAAGAGTGCGCAAATGGCTCGTGAAATGGGCTATTTAAGAGATCAAGATATCATTCTCATGAACCCTCACGAAACCTTGTATGTCGCTAAGCAACAAGTCAAAGCGCTTGCTGCTGCAAATTATCGCCCACCATTCAAACCTAAAATGAAAACGATTGGTCGTGATGGTAAAGCAACAATTCAAATGTTACTTGCGAATATGAGAGCAGGTTATTTTATTTCTGATTACGATTATAAAATTGGCTCAGCTGTTGCTGAGATTATGGTTGGTGGTAATGTGGATAAAGGCAATGTTGTACCAGAAGATTGGTATTTGAAACTAGAGCGTGATGCCTTTGTTTCATTGGCTGAGAATGAAAAAACACAGGGACGCATACAACATATGTTAACTACTGGTAAACCATTACGTAATTAAAAATTGGAGATTAAAATGACTCAGAATGTATATTTAGTTGCCACACAAAGAACGCCAGTAGGTAAAGCGAATAGAGGTGTTTTTCGGCATGAACGCCCTGATAATATGCTAGGCAATATTATTCGAGATACACTTAAAAAAGTACCAAATCTAGATACATCATTAATACAAGATGGTATTTTCGGTTGTGCCATGCCAGAAGGTGCGCAAGGTATGAACATTGGTCGTATTGGTGTTTTATTGGCCGGTTTGCCTAATACTGTACCAGGCATGACCATTAACCGTTTTTGTTGTTCAGGTGTCGAAAGTATAGCCATGGTTGCTCAAAGAATCGCTTCAGGTGCAATTGATTGTGGTATCGCTGGTGGTGTTGAAAGCATGTCATCGGTACCGATGGGTGGAAATAGCATGTCTGGTAACCCAAAATTCTTTGCTGACCAAGAAGAAAATATAGCAATTGCTTATGGAATGGGGATTACGGCAGAGATTGTTGCTGATAAGTACCAAGTGTCTCGTGAAATGCAAGACACTTTTGCTGCAGAAAGCCATCGTCGTGCATTAGCTGCGATTAAAAGTGGTTATGATAAAGCAGAGATTATTCCTTACACCGTAACGAATTATTCGCCAAATGCAAAAGGTGAAGTATCCGAAAAACAAACTGTGGTTGAACATGATGAAGGCCCACGTGACTCAACAGTTGAAGGTTTGGCAAAGTTAAGGCCTGTATTTAGAGCAAAAGGCTCCGTGACAGCTGCGAATAGTTCGCAAATGTCCGATGGTGCAGGATGTGCTGTATTAGTTAGTGAGAAGTTCTTAAAAGAACATAACCTTACACCAATTGCGCGTTTCGTTGATTATCAAGTTGCGGGTGTACCACCAGAAGTCATGGGCATTGGTCCCGTAGCTGCAATTCCAAAAGTATTAAAATCAGCAGGAATCAAACAAGATCAACTAGGCTGGATTGAATTAAATGAAGCTTTTGCTGCTCAGTCTTTAGCGGTAATAAATGATCTTAAGCTGGACACAGCCAAAGTAAATCCAAATGGTGGTGCCATTGCATTAGGGCATCCATTGGGTGCAACAGGTGCGATTCGAGCAGCCACTGCTATACACGGTGCTAAACGTCTTGGTGAAAAGTACGCCATGGTGACTATGTGTATTGGTACGGGTATGGGTGCTGCGGGTATCTTTGAAGTTCTATAAGTCAATTTTTAAGCACGGTGCATTATTTATATGCGCTGTGTTTTTCTCAATTATTTCATATTTTTATTTTGACATCCCGCTTGTTAATTTAGCCCATGACTTAGAGATTCGAGAGTGTTCATTTATATTTATTAAGCTAACGCAAATACCTGAAGTTATTATCACCGCAATGTACTGTTTGGTGCCAATAACACTATTGAGTATACTTTTTAAAAGAAGCGTAATCTATACAAAGTGGGTATGGCTAATTCTTTTAATTAGTCTTTCATTATTAGTTGTTTTGTTAGTTGAAGACTCACTTGAATATATTTGTGGTCGTTACTGGCCAGCGACCTGGGTCGATAATAACCCTTCATGGTTAAGTAACCAAGTATATGGCATGAACTGGTTTCAAGGTGCATCAAAAGGCATGCAAGCATTTCCCTCCGGGCATACTGCCGTTATTTTTACAGTTTCAACCATGTTGTGGAAATTCTATCCAAAATATAAATATATTTATGTTTTATTATGTGTCCTGACTATGATTGGATTGATGGCAATGTATTACCATTGGCTGTCTGACATTATATTCGGTGCATATATTGGTTATATTTCTAGTGAAGTTATTTATGGGGTATATATGCAAATAAAGGCCAGAGTCATGCGAAAAACTGATTCTAAGTATTGATTGTTGCGACCAAAGCCTTCATCAGTGTTCTGCAAATAATAATGACTAGAATAAGACTATGGCTCTAACTGTTCCAGCCCAAGCAGGGTCAAGATCTTGTCCGGCTCCTGGTGTTGGTATATATGAAATAACAGGTTCAAGATAAATACTACCTATAACTTGTGCCTGGTAATACAGTTGGAACATTAGTTCGCTTGATCTGTTAAAGCTATTTTTATTTAACCATGATAAGGCAGTACCAAACCCAAATGAGTCACCTGGGCGATCTGGCACTAAGGCAAATGCAGTCAAACCAGCGCCAACATATTGGTTCATCGGTAATGCATCTGAGTCATTGTAGCCATATTGATAATAAATTGAAATTCCACTGTTATCTACATTTGGTGATTTGTACCATAGTCTTTGAGAGCCAAATAGATAAAATCCAGTTGCACTATCATCATTTATTCCTGGTGGGCCGTTAATTTCACCATGTTGATACCAGGCCCCAACGCCAATTCTGCCAGGCAATTCACTTTCGCCTAACAGCCAAGATGATCCTGTCTCTGCAATAGTAAAATACGTCCCATTAAATTGAGGCCCCATTTTAATACCTGTTTGAACGCCTTGCGCCACGCTACCGTCATAAATTCCATAAGATAAATACCACTCATCTATCGGTGCGAAGTTTATTGTAACGCCATAAGCTGAATTATAGTACCCTGGCATGACACCAAGTGATGTTGTATTAATAAAAACTGGTGTGAATATAAGTCCGCTAACTGCAGGAATTGATTGTTTTTGCGTTCCATCTTGCACGGGACGGATAACGTTTCCAAAATCATCCGTGGGCACTGACTTACCAATTCTAAAAATTAAGGCATCGTTAAAAAAAGCTTGTCTAAACCAAAGTTGATAAAGTTGCGAACGATTAAGAGGTTCTGGTCCTGGAAGGCTATTATAGCCTTGAACTGAACCTGCTTGTTGATTAGTTTCCTGGCCGTCAAATTGTAAAAACTCGACACCAAACATTCCTCCTTCCCATCCGCCCATTTTTTTTGTATCAAGATCTAAGCTTAGTAATAATAAGCTATTAAATGTCCATTTCTGTGCATCTGGAATGCCGCCTGAAATCAAATAGTTTGCATCACCCACCCAAGCACCACCGAAGCGTATACCGTAATCTTTTTTAATATCAAAGAATTCATTAATATAATTTTGCGCCGCACCTGTACCTGTATATATATTGACTGCTGCTGGGTTAGAACTGATATGATGTGATTTTTTAGCAAAAAGTGTTGCTTGGCACAAGAAATATATTAATAGCATAGATAAGAAAGACTTTAACATGTTTTCTGTCCCTATAGGTTGTTTTTTAGTATGGAGATGGTCGTGTTTAGATATTGAATTAATATATTCATGATTCTTATAATTGAGTCGCTTTATTATCAAGGATAGACATAAAATTCAAAATTTCATTAATTTTAATATTAATGAAATAATTTTCACATATTTGGTTTGAGGCTAAAGTTGTCAGCGCTAGTGTGGTTAATTTCGGATTGAAATTTTTCAAATTTATTTAGGTTTTCACAGGTCAGAGTCATTATGCGTAAATCATTGTTGAGTTTGGATTGAATTTTATGATGATTTTATAAAGTAGTTGGTTTTTGTGACGCCAAATATCTTTTGTAGAAGCTACAAATTCTAAGATAGAATAATTAGCGCTTTGCGTTGAAATTCATAGAAATACGAAAAAATATCTTCTACGCTTAATTATATGAAATAATTTTTCATGATTAGGGAATAGGGGTCATGATCAGAGAGGCAAGGTTAGCAGTCGGGTTAACGCTACTTATGAGTTACAGCGGATTTGCTGATTTAAACCTGAATCCTGAGATCTGTTCAGGTATGAACAATTTCCCTCAAAAAGAAATTAGTAAATTATATGGTACTGATCGAGAAGCATTTTTGAAGTTGTTAGCCGAAACAGTAAAGAAGAATAATAATATTGGCAGCATGATTATTCCATTTAACAATGGCAAAAAAACGATTTATCGCTCATCTCTTTTGTATAACAGCCAGCAATGCTTAAAAGCATTAACGAAAGATAAAAATGTTCAAACTTTGATTAATTTATATAACGGTGATTTTGTTAATCAAGAGCAAGCAACTTATGGGGAAGAAAATGAATTTGCTCAAGATGGGGGTTGGACTTATATTAAAATGTTAGATTTTAATGATCGATATAAAAATGAAGTAGAATTCGAACGACTGCAAAAACAAGTCACATCAATTGCATATATGACTGCCTATGCTCAAGGTAATGTCTTACTGCATTGTTATGGTGGGATACATCGGACTGGTATTGTTTTCGGTGTCTTACAGAAGTGCATTCAAAAAGTGCCGATGGCCGAAGTCATTAACACATATAAAAAACATGCTGATTGGCATAGTAAAGAAGACCCAGGTGTTTATTATCAAATTAATGTTGATTTTATAGAAAAATATGATTGTCACTTATTAGATTCATTGAGATAAATCCCTAAACCACTGAAAATTGGCCTTCCTTTTTTCCCTGAACCGCTGTCAGAAATAATTTTGCAATTACCTCCATTAGATTGGCAAAGGATAAGAGTTGCTGAGCCACCACGGTCAACTGTCATTGCAGACTCAATTTCAACGTTCAATGCTTTAGAGAAAACAGTTTTCAGCATATTTGCTGTTTCGAAAGGAAATGTACCAGACTTATTATCTTCGCCATCACTGGTTAATAATAAAAGGTGGTTTGACGAAGTCAGAGCAATGGCGCTGGTTGCGGCAAATTCAAAGAAAGGGTTTAGGCCAGACCAATCTATAGCATATTTTCTATCTTCAATAAGTAACGCACCGCCTCCAATGCCTTGTTTATAGCCTTTATATTGATTTTCCTGGACGCCAGGTAACATGCTTTTTATAACAGCCTTGCCTTTTGTGGGTATTAAAAGATTTGGTCGTTTAGGATTAAATACAGCACTCTTGCCAAATAGAGCGCAGTCATAGGCGATAATTTCACCATCTTTAATGATTAGGCTATTGCCTAGATATGTGGTATCAATTGGTTTGGTATAGTCTATGTTTGTACGACCAACCTGTTCCCACAGGCAGTTGTAGTGGTAATATTCATACGGACGCATAAAAAAACCACCATTAATGGCAGCAATTATTTCTGAATTAGATGATGTCTTGTTAAAGCCGATAATAGATTGCAGCAAAGGTTTAATGCAGGCGTCATCACCCTCATTAATACAGGCTTGGTTATTGTTAACATCTGCTGTAATAACAGGCTTAACAAAAATATTATCGTTATTTAGATCAATGTTAATGATGTTGGTCTTTATGTTATTAATGTTTTGTTTGGTAATATAGCCTTTGGGGATATCATCTGGCCATTTACCTGAGCATGTTATTGTTGAGAGTGTAATACCGTTTGCAATTTTTCTATTTATTGTTGGTTCACAAACCCAACTATAATCTAACTTAGCAATGGTATTTAATGACTGATTAATTTCATTATAGATATATATATAAGGATCATTTTTAGTAAATGGTTTTATGTCATTTATTTTGGGAACAAATTCAAGGTAATTTTTAGCGTAGCCTATATTGAGTGATTCTTTAGGCGCAATATAATTGGTGCTAATATCGTTATTATCTGGCTTATGTTGACTGCAGCCACCTAATATAAAGCAACAAGAAATGGCAGGTATTAATTTAAATAATCGCATGGAAAGGCCTTGATGGTATCAATATCTTCTTGATAAAAGGTGCCGGTATTATCTTTAGATTTATATCCAACATGTTTTTTATATACATCGATAATTTTAGATTCTTTTTCTTTATTAATACACTTTTGTAACACACCATATATGAGTCCTGTCCGATGCATGCCACCTAAACAGTGTATGAGTACATTTTTTGGTGATGCTGCAATGTATTTTATAATATCAGTAATTTTATGGTTTCTAGCGCTAGTAATTTCAGCTTCGTGTCCAGTATCATCAAAGTCGAGGACATTTATATAAAACTCACCTCCATCTTTTGTAAATAGCGCTTTCTCTTGGTAAGGGATTTCTTTTTCATCTACATAGGGGCCGTTATATAAATAAATGACAGTTGCTACATTTTTATCCTGAGTTAATTCTTTTAGGCAAGTTGGATTACCATTTAAAATAGATGATCGATAAACAACTTTTTTTCCAGACTGAAAGTTAAAAACTTCACCGCCGATATTATTATTTTCTTCAGTTATTTTTAAGTTATAAGCCTTAAATTTTTCAAAATCGTGTTTATAGTAATACGCGATCTGCTTTTGAGGAAGCTCTTTAATTCCATTACAACTTTTGGGAAGGATTGGATTAGGAATTAGATTATCCGAAAAGGCGTACGCTGAGCAGAACATAGATGCTGCCCATAGAAATGATTTAAGTGTTTTCATTATTTGAGCTTAATTTAATACCAACCTAAATTAAATTGTAGCTAATCTATGAGATATATTCCTATTATCTAACCTAATCTAGATGCTTTTTATAGTAAGCGGTAATGCCAAGTGCAATCACCATTAAGCCTGTCATGACACACATTGCAAAACTTTTTCCTAGATTATCTGATAAAAACGGTAGTGCTGCTGTTCCTATTGCCGCACCAAGTTTCGCCATGCTTGATGAAAACCCTTGTGCAGAACCTCGTATCTCTGAAGGAAATATCTCTGCTGCAATAATATAAGTTGTTGGAAATGGCCCAGCATTCGCAGAGGTGTTATAAAGTATAAAGCCAGCAAAAATAAAACCGATTGCTAATGTCCCGGTATTGAATGTTGATAAAGTAAGAAGAATCATTGCAACCACGACACCAACAAATCCGATTTGTTGGGTTTTAAAGCGGCCAAATTTATCAATGATAAAAAATGATATTACAATGCCAACTAAATTAAAAATATCACTAAATGCCGTACTTTTAGCTGCCATCATACTTTCATAAATCAATGTTTGGTGGTGCGTTTGTTCAAAGACTTGCATAAAGATGACTGGCATAAAGAAACCAAGGCTATATGCTGAGAAATCTAATAAGAACCAGGGTGTGGCTGCAAAGAATAGCTTGCCTCGATATTTCTTGCTAAATAGTTCCTGGTATTGATGAATAAAAGTCACTTTTTTTATTTTTGATTTAGCTTGGTGGTATACGTTATGTAGCCATAATTGGCTTTCTGGCAAAGTAAACCGAAGAATAAAAACAATGATGGTAGGAATACAACTGCTAAATAGTAGCCAGTGCCAAGTATAGTTATGAGGCATTTCTTTCAATAAAAAGTAACCCAATAGAGCACTGATTAATGCCCCCATTGATATAAAGGCGAAGGCACATAACATGAACCTTCCTTTTGTTTTTTCTGGTAACATTTCTGACATGTACGTTGCACTGGCAGGGTAATCTGCGCCAATACAAATCCCTGTTAAAAATCTAAGCACGACCAAAGTGGCAACATTTGGGGCAAAAGCAGTTAGAAATGTAAAAATGGAAAGTAATCCCATATTCAGTATCATGATTTTTTTTCGACCAAACTTATCCAGAAAATAGCCAAAACTAAAAGCGCCAATAATAGCGCCTATTGGTGCAACGGCACCAATCAAGCCAGCTGAAGTTGCCTGTAGGTTCCAATCGTTCATAATGATTGGCATGGCGATCGACATCATAAATAAATCATATCCATCTACAAATAAGCCCATGGCTGATAAAATCACAATCTGAGCTATTCTGGCGTTAGAAATATTTAAAGTCATATTTTGTTAGTTACGAACATATTGGTTTTAAGTATAGCGAATATATTAAAATATTAAGCTGTCATCTCATTCTGGCTAATTAATATCTGTCTATAATCAAAGGTATTCATCGGTTACTTGATTCTAATTTTGGGAAAGCGTTTATTTAAATCTACAATTGTAATGGGTAGCTTGACGCTTTTGTCCAGAATATCAGGTTTTATCCGTGACATTATTTTTGCTAGTACCTTTGGTGCCTCATCTAGCATGGAAGCATTTTTAGTCGCCTTTAAGATTCCAAATTTCATGAGGCGTTTATTTGCTGAAGGTTCATTCACTCAGGCATTTGTACCAACATTATCAGAATACAAAGAAAAATATTCTCATGCAGAAACCGTTGAGTTTATCCGAAATGTTGTTGGAACCTTGGGCTGTATACTGCTCGTGTTAACTGCTTTTGGGTTTATGTTTTCAGGTGCATGGATATATGTATTTGCACCAGGGTTTCATGATGATGCAGCGAAATTTATTTTATCAGAGAGCTTATTAAAAATAACCTTTCCGTATATATTTTTTATTTCATTAACAGCTTTGGCTGGGAGTGTCATGAATTGTTTTGAACGCTTTGCCGTTCCAGCATTTACACCAGTTATCTTAAACTTATGCATGATTACATTTTCCATGTTTTCTGATCAATTTGAAATGCCGATCTATGCGATTGCTTGGGGTGTTTTTTTTGCTGGGTTAGCTCAGCTGCTATTTCAAATCCCTTTCCTAATTAAGTTGAATGTTCTAGCGTGGCCAAAATGGGGGTGGAATCATTTAGGCGTGAGTAAACTAATAAAACTCATGGTTCCAGCATTATTTGGGGCATCAGTTGCGCAAATTAGTTTGTTGCTAGATACCGTTTTTGCTTCATTTTTACCAACAGGAAGTATCTCTTGGCTTTATTATGCAGATCGATTAAATCAATTCCCTTTAGGAATTTTAGGCGTAGCGCTTGCAACGGTTGTATTACCGGCATTGTCTCGGTCACATGCTTCAGAAGATCATAAAGCCTATAACTATGCGCTAAACTGGGCATTAAAAATGGTCATGTTATTTGCCTTACCTGCAGCTGTTGCTATTTTTGTTCTATCAGGACCTTTAATTGTTACTTTATTTCATCATGGAATGTTTAATGTGAATGATGTATACGAATCTCAGAAAGCCCTATTCGCGTTTTCAGTCGGTCTTTTTTCATTTGTGTTGGTTAAAGTATTAGTTTCAGCATTTTATGCTAAACAAAACATGAAAACACCGGTTAAAATTGGGATTATAGCTTTGGTGTCAAATATGGTGTTAAACGCAATATTGGTCATCTCAATGATGCCCTATGGTTTGGGTCATATGGGCTTAGCAATTGCAACGTCATTATCTTCATTTATTAATACAGGCTTGCTTTTTATTATTCTAATGAAAAACAGAATGTTTACTTTTGAGCATGGATGGTTATCGTTTGCACTAAAGATTATCTTCGCTTGTGTAGGGATGGTGCTTGTATTGTTTTTTTTAAGTGGAAATATTGACTCGTGGTTTATGCTCAAAACAAGCGACCTCGTCATTAAACTAAGTTATGTCATAATTTCTGGAATAGCAGCATATTTTGCGATGTTATTTATTTTAGGAATTAGAAAGAGCGATATCTTATCAAAAAATCATTAATAAGTTTTAAGTCCGGAGGATGAAGCAACAAGTAATTTATCCGCTGGCCTTTGTGCAAAAATACCATTAGTAACGACACCAGTGATATTATTTAGTTGGGCTTCCAGTTTGATGGCTTCCATGATTTTTAGGTTGTGGATATCTAAAATTATATTTCCGTTGTCAGTGATGAAATCTTCTCGATAAACAGGTTGGCCGCCAAGTTTAACAATTTCACGTGCCACAAAACCTCTGGCCATGGGGATTACTTCAACCGGCAATGGGAAGGTGCCCAATATATCAACTTGTTTTGATTCATCCATAATGCAGATAAATTCTTTAGAGTTTGCAGCTAATATTTTTTCACGGGTTAAAGCGCCGCCGCCACCTTTTATTAGTTGTTTTTGCGCATTTGCTTCGTCTGCACCGTCTATGTATAAATCTATACTGCCGACATAATTCAAATCAACCGGGTATATACCAATATTTTTAAGACGCTTTGTTGAATCTTCGGAGCTTGATACGACATTTTCAAGCTGATTTTTTAATGGAGTTAGTGCCTCAATCAGATAATTAACTGTGGACCCAGTTCCTATACCTAAAATCATATCGCTCTTAATATATTTAATTGCTGCTTCTGCGACTTGTTTCTTAAGTGCGTCTTGTTGCTTCATGATTTTCCTTTTGACTATGAAAGATAATATTGTATTTGATAAAATAACTATTTTAAATCTAATGCGCTTATTCTCGTCGTATAAAAAATTATGGTATGTTATCTAAAAGTCTTTTCAGATAGTAAGTATATGCGTGTTTTAGTTGTTGAAGATGAAATTTTGTTAGGCGAAGGAATATGTGCTGGTTTGAAGCAAAATGGGTATACCGTTGATTGGGCGCAAGATGGTAATTCTGCTGAATCAGCCATAATGTTAGAAAATTTTGATGCTGTCATTCTTGATATTGGCTTGCCAGGAAAGGATGGTATTTCTGTATTGTCTAGTGTTCGAAAAAAAGGATGTTCTGTACCAGTTCTAATTTTAACAGCGCGTGATGCTGTTGATGATCGTGTTTCTGGTCTAGACGCTGGTGCTGATGACTATTTGACTAAACCGTTTGAGCTTCAGGAGCTATCAGCTAGGCTAAGAGCGTTAGTTAGACGATCGTCTGGGCGCTCATCACCTAAAATTGTTCACGGAGATATCGAAGTTGACCCTGCGGCACATACCGTGACATTAGAGGGAAATGATGTCGAAATATCTAGAAGGGAGTTTGCTATACTTTCATACTTATTAGAAAATGAAGGTAAGGTTGCATCTCGTAATCAATTAGTTGAAGCATTATATGGTTGGGATGATGATGTCGATTCAAATGCATTAGAGGTACATATTCATCATTTACGCAAGAAGTTTGGCAATAAATTTATTCGTACTATTCGTGGTGTGGGTTATATGGTTCAGAAACAATCTGCCTGAGGATTATTTCATCATATAGATAATTGATTTAAATAATATTGAATTCATGGTAAAATTTTTCATCTTTCATATATAAAGGAGTTTATTTTGGCTCGAGTAACCGTAGAAGATTGTTTAGAACATGTTGATAATCGTTTTCAATTAGTTGTCACAGCATCGAAGCGCGCAAGAAAAATTGCTGACAGTGGTGTAGAACCTGAAGTTGAATGGGACAATGATAAACCAACAGTTGTAGCATTACGTGAAATTGCAGGAGGTTTTCTTGACCGTAATGGTGAGGTTAAAACCCTTTCTGCAGAAGATCTAATTTTAAAAGATGCTTTTGAAGAAGATACTGAAGAAGAAAAATAGGCTTGTTAAGAATATAACCTGATATTTTATTTCTTACCTCTGAAGGTGATACGCCCTTTACTTAAATCATAAGGCGACATCTCAACTTTTACTTGATCCCCTGTTAAAATACGAATATAGTTTTTGCGCATTTTTCCTGAAATATGTGCCAATATTTCGTGACCATTTTCAAGTTTTACTCTAAACATAGTATTTGGGAGTGTATCTGTTACCACTCCATCAAACTCAATGTTATCTTCTTTTGCCATGGATACCCCAAATTTTAGATAATAAATTAAAACGCTCGAATAATGCCCTATTTAAGACAGATTCGCAACAAATTTTATAATTGATCTAGATATTTCTCAGCATCTAGTGCTGCCATGCATCCTGTTCCAGCAGATGTGATGGCCTGCCTATAGATGTGATCCATTACATCACCTGCAGCAAATACACCTTCAATGTTTGTTGCTGTTGCATTTCCTGATAGCCCTGATTTGACTTTAATATAGCCATTTTCCATGTCAATTTGATCAGCAAATATATCTGTATTTGGCTTATGTCCTATTGCAATAAAAACACCATCAACTTTCAGTGTTTCAATTTTGCCTGTTTTTGTATCTTTAATGTTGATCCCTGTTACACCCATATCATCCCCTAAAACTTCATCAAGGGTGTTAAACCATTTGAATTTAATATTCCCATTTTGTGATTTCTGTTTAATTTGGTCAATTAGGATTTTTTCAGAACGTAATTCATCTCTTCGATGAACCAATGTGACTTCGCTAGCTATATTGGATAAGTAGAGAGCCTCTTCAACAGCCGTATTACCACCACCGATAACAGCAACAGGTTTTTTACGATAAAAAAATCCATCACATGTGGCGCAAGCTGAAACGCCTTTGCCCATAAACTTTTCTTCAGACTCTAAGCCTAAGTATTTAGCAGTTGCCCCGGTTGTAATGATTAAAGCATCACAGGTGTAAGTTTTTTCATCACCTTCTAAGACAAAGGGTCTTACCTTTAGATCAGTTTTATTTATATGGTCATAGATTACTTTTGTGTTAAAACGCTCTGCGTGGGATTGCATCTCTTGCATCAGTATTGGTCCTTGCAGGCCTTCTTGTGCGCCTGGCCAGTTATCAACATCTGTTGTAGTAGTTAATTGGCCACCAGGTTGAATACCAGCAATAACGACTGGGTTTAAATTAGCCCTAGCCGCATAAACGGCTGCTGTATAACCAGCTGGTCCTGAGCCTAAGATGATAAGTTTGTGATGTTCTGTGTCAGACATAATTAAATTCCATATAATTTTTTAATAGCTTATTTTAGAGTGAAAAATACCAGATGTGTATGTATTATTAATGTATTCATACATTTCAACTATTAACATTTAAATTTAGGAGCGAATTAATGCAGCATAGCCAGGAATTTATAGATTTAGTGAATGCATCACGCGAAAACATTAATGAATGTAATGTTCAACAAATCAAAAGTAAGCTAGATAATGAGGAAAAATTTTTACTGGTTGACGTTAGGGAAGAATCTGAATACGCTAGATCATTTATTCCTACTGCGGTACATATGAGTAGAGGGACAATAGAAGTTAATATTATTAAAAATATTCCTGATAAAGCGACTGAGTTAGTCCTTTATTGTGGTGGTGGGTATCGCTCGGCTTTGGCAGCTGATAATTTAGTTAAAATGGGTTATACCAATGTTACTTCTATGGATGGCGGCTTTAGATCATGGAATCAGGCAGGATATCCTGCCGAAACGGCATAATCATGGCACCATTTAGAATTGGGCATGGTTATGATGTTCATAAATTCAGCGAGACTGCAAAACCGTTATATTTAGCTGGATTAGAAATTGACTCATCGATGGGTGTTGAGGCGCACTCAGATGGTGATGTGCTGTTGCATGCATTGTGTGATGCTTTGCTAGGAGCGGCTGCATTGAGAGATATTGGATATCATTTCCCTGACACAAATTCAGCGTATAAAAATAAAAATAGCAGTTTTTTTGTTACAAATATTTTGGAAAAATTAAAAGATCAGCATTATGCTATAGGTAATGTTGATGTAACGGTTGTGGCGCAACAGCCAAAATTATCAAAATTTATCCCACAAATGATTGATAATTTGGCTAAACTTTTACTATTGGATAAAAGTAGTGTTAATATTAAAGCAACAACAACTGAAAAACTTGGATTTGTAGGACGTAAAGAAGGGATAGCCTCTCATGTTGTCGTTTTGCTATATAAACACTTTAATGAATAGAAAGGAGTATAGATGTTAGTCGGGTTTATAATTAGTGCTGGTGTCCTGGGATTGATCATCGGTTGGTTGCTTGGAATTGTGCAGAATAAAACGACAAGTGGTACAAGTGATCTGAACAAAGAGCTTGATGCTGCTAGATTAAGCCTTAGAGAATACCAACAGCAGGTTACTGATCATGTTAGCAAAACAAATGATTTGATTGAGAATATTCATGCTCAAACAAGTCAGCTTCAAGAGCATATTCAGGCAGGTACAATGACTTTGAATAGAGATACCTCAAGGCAATCACTATTACAACCTTCTGGATCTGCACATGGTTTATCTCAAGGAAATATAGCTTTGGAAAAGCCTAATCAGGACAATGAGCAACCTAAGGATTATGCTGCTTCATAAATTGTTTTGATGTTATTATTCGTCACTGTCTTTCATTTTTAGCCCAGTTGGGTTTTCTAACCCACTAGTACTTTCTTTGCTAGTATTACCACCATTTTCATCTTGCTCAATTTTTAAACTCAAACTATTGGGCATGTCAGAATGTTTCAAGGCTTCTTCCAGTGTTATTTTTTGGTCTTTGTAGAGATTAAATAATACGTCATTAAACTCGCTATTTTTAAACTCACTGATCTCTGTTTCTTGGATTTTATATTTATCTATCTCTGCTTCCTCAGGGTTATTGCTGTCTAATTTTACCCTGAGACGTAAGTTATTCATTGAATCAGCATTTTTTAAGGCTTCTTCAAGAGAAATTTTATCGTGCTTGTACAGATAAAATAATGCACCATCAAAAGTCTGCATACCTAAGTTTTCTGATTTCGCCATGGTTTCTTTCAATTCACTAATGTCGCCTTTCTTAATTTGCTCAGCTATTAACGGAGTATTGATTAATATTTCTGCTGCGAGCGCGCGTTTGCCGTCAATGCTGGGAATGAGTCGCTGTGAAATAATTCCTTTTAGATTTAGGGATAAGTCTAGCTGTAATTTCTTATGCTGAGACTCAGGAAAGAAGTGTAATATTCTATCAATGGCTTGGTTAGCATTATTTGCGTGCAGCGTTGAAATGCATAGATGACCTGTCTCAGCAAATGTAATGGCATGCTCCATGGTTTCTTGGTCACGAATTTCACCAATCAAAATGACGTCTGGTGCCTGTCGTAATGTATTTTTTAAAGCATCCTGGAATGTATCGGTATCTGTACCAACTTCACGTTGAGTGATGATTGATTTTTGATGAGTATGTAAGTATTCAATTGGATCTTCTATAGTAATAATGTGACCACCGTCACTTTTATTTCTATAATCAATTAGGGATGCCAGTGATGTCGATTTACCCGAGCCTGTGCCACCTACAAATAAAACCAGACCACGTTTTTGCATAATTAGTTTTGTCATGACTGATGGTATGCCAAGTTTTTCCATATTAGGAATATCAGTTTTAATATGCCTTAAGACCATGCCAGTTTCATTTTTTTGTCTAAAAATGTTCACTCTGAAACGGCCAATTTCTTCATAATATAAGGCAAGATTCATTTCACCGTGTTTGGCAAATGCTGCTTGTTGCTCTTCATTCATGATTTCATTTGCAATTTGGTTAACTTCATTTTCTTGGAAAATGTGCTTAGACATGGCTAACATTTGGCCGTTTGCTTTTACACTTGGCGGTGCATTGAAAGTTAAATATAAATCTGAACCATCATTGTCTATCATTGTTTGTAACATTTCTTTAAGAGAGGGATTGGCCATAATGAGAGCTTTGGAAAATAGACTGCTTTGAAATAAGATAAGCAAATTTAGCTGGTAAATGCTATTTTTCGGATTTTTGAATACATATTTTATAAGAATTTATTTTGAGAAGTGAGTTGATATTTGATACAATCCACAGGTTCAATTTATTTGGCAAGTTAAATTTTAGTAAATTAACTATGTTTGATCTGTCTTATTTGTGCAAACAGAGTAATTGATAACAAAAAATAAGGTAACAATGATGAAAACGTTTAGTGCAAAGGCAGCTGAAGTTAAAAGAGAATGGCTTTTAGTTGATGCTGACGGCAAAACACTTGGAAGATTAGCGACTGAAATTGCTAGTCGCTTAAAAGGAAAACATAAGCCTGAGTATACACCTCACGTAGATACAGGTGATTATGTTGTAGTGATAAATGCTGATAAAGTAACTGTAACTGGTAATAAAAAGACTGATAAAGTTTATTATCGCCATACAGGTTATATTGGTGGAATCAAGTCAGTTTCGTTTGATAAGCTTCAAAACTCTTTTCCAGAGCGTATTATTGAGAAAGCTGTTAAGGGTATGTTGCCGCGTAATCCATTGGGTCGAGCAATGTATAAAAAGTTGAAAGTATATGCTGGTACTAACCACCCGCATACTGCTCAGCAACCAACTGAAATTAAAATTTAGTGAATTAATAGGATTTATAATATGTCTGAAAAAAAATATTACTATGGTACAGGACGTCGTAAAAGTTCAGTAGCACGTGTTTTTCTGAAAAAAGGAACAGGTAACATTGTCGTTAATAAATTACCACTTGACGATTATTTGTCGCGTGAGACTGCATCTATGGTAGTGCGCCAACCTTTAATTGAAATTGATGCTTTAGAAGATTTTGATATCAAAGTTAATGTACATGGCGGCGGCCAGACTGGTCAGTCTGGAGCGATTCGTCTAGGTATCGCTCGTGCGTTAGTTGAGTATGATGAAGAGCATAAGTCTGCAATGCGCCGTGGTGGGTTCTTGACACGTGATTCACGTGTTGTTGAGCGTAAGAAAGTTGGTCTTAGAAAAGCACGTAAAAAACCACAATTTTCTAAACGTTAATATTTGCTTATTTTTAATAATACGATATTGTATGTTAGAAGTTAGAATTTTTACAAAACGCAATTTTTCTAAGGTCAGTAAATTATGAGTGTTCAAAACAAACGTTCTACGGTTACATTGTACTCTCATCCTAAATGTCCATATAGCCATCGAGTACGGATTATATTGGCTGAAAAGGGTGTGCATTTTGATGTGATAGATGTTGATCTTGATGACAAGCCAGATGCACTGCTTGAGCTTAATCCTTATGGTACTGTCCCGACCTTGATGGATCGAGATTTGGTCGCCTATGAATCTGAAGTAATATTTGAGTATCTTGAAGAGCGTTTTCCGCACCCACCTTTGTTAACCGTATTCCCAATTGAGCGTGCACAAACACGATACTTGGCGAAACGGATTGATAAAGATTGGACTCGATACTTGGTTACTGCTTTGTTTGGTAAGACTGAAGAGGTTGTTTATAATGCGAAAGTTGCCTTAGTAAAAGAGCTATTAAGCATGATACCAGCGTTCACAAAGCATAAACATTTTATGCAAGAAAAGTATAGCATTATTGACTGCATGCTGTCAGTAATACTATATAGGCTTCCTGAGTTAGGTATTACTCTACCGCCTAGAGCAGAACCAATTATAGATTATGCTGAGCGTGTATTTTCTCGCCCATCATTTCAGCATAGTATTGGAAACGTTGAGGAACTGTAAACGATGGCTATGTTAAGATCATATTTGATAGGTGCTACTTATGATTGGTTAAATGATCATGGTTTTACACCTTATATTTTGGTTGATACAGAATATGATGATGTTGAGGTTCCTTGGGATTTTGTTGATGACGATGGTAAAATTGTTCTTAATTTATCTCCAGGCGCGATCAGAGACTTTTCCTGTTCGGGTGAAGGTATAAACTTTAGAGCAAGCTTCGGCGGTGAGCCTATGGATGTATTTATTCCAATTGAGTCTGTACTGAGTCTATATTCTCAAGAAAGTAGCCAGGGTATTTATGCACGAGAAGATGTATATGGTTTAATCGTAAATGAAGGTGATTCTGACGTAGAAATTGACCCACCTTCACTTGAAGATAAGAAGAATACAAAATCATCCAAAGCCAAAGGTGGTCTTCGCCTGGTATAGGCATAATTTTTTATGTTATCGGCTGTGATATCTTTTTAGCAAGGGTATCAATTTTTTAAAATATAAGTATTATTCATCATAATCTCCTGAATTTATTGTACATATCTAATGACAATTAAATGCATTAATCCAAGTAAACTACCAATCAGAGCTCAGGTTAATTTACCGGGGTCTAAAAGCTTGACTAATCGGGCCTTAATCATTGCAGCGATGGCTGATGGTGAAACAACCTTAAACAATGTTTTATTTAGTGATGATATTGAGGCCTGTTTAGTTGCACTCCGTGAGCTTGGTATCAAGCTCGAGATAGACAGAAATCAAAATGTCGTTATTGTATTTGGATCTGGTGGGATAATTAAATCAGATGTGACATTAAATGCGAGAGATGCCGGTACTGTCTCTCGATTTTTATTACCAGCCTGTGCGGCTTTAGGTGGTAATTTCCAATTTACTGCATCAAAAAGAATGTGTGAGCGGCCAATGGGTACGCTATTAGAGAATTTATCCAAGCAAGGTGTAAGTATCGATTATGAAGGAGAGGTGGGTTATTTACCATTGTCAATAAACTCTTCAAAGCTTTCAGGTGGTAAATATATTGTACCTGGAAATAAAAGTAGCCAATTCTTATCTGGATTATTAATTGCCTCACCTTATGCGCAATCTGACACATTACTAGTTAGTGGCTCAGCGCATCAGCAACCTTATGTAAAAATGACAACTGATATAATGAAGTCATTTGGTGTGAAAGTTGAATGTGATAATAACAAATACTATATCCGTAATAAGCAAAAATATTTAGCTACTAGCTATAATATAGAGCCTGATATTTCTACTGCAACATACTTTTGGGCGTTAGCTGCCTTAACTGGGGGTGAGGTTACGGTTGCAAATACCTGTTCTGACAGTTTACAGGGTGATATCCAGTTTTTAAATTTAATGACTAAAATGAATTGTGTTGTTAAAGAAACAGATAATGGTATCTGTGTAAAAGGACCGGAAATATTAAATGGCGTTACAGCTGATTTGCGTACTTATTCTGATACGTTTATGACCGTGGCAGTCTTAGCGTGTTTTGCAAATAGCAAAACTCATTTGACTGGACTTGCTCATACGCGCTTACAAGAGTCTGATCGAGTAGATTGCATGGCAAAGGGCTTAAGAGCGCTTGGTGCTAAGGTAGACACGACTGAAGATACTATTACCATATTCCCATCTAATATGCATGCTGGTGAAGTTGACGGGTGTAATGATCATCGTATAGCGATGTCATTAGCTTTGGTTGGTATTAGGGTTGATGGTGTCCAAGTTAGGGGGGCTGATTGCGTTAAAAAAACCTGTCCTGATTATTTTGAACGAATGCAGTTGATTGTACAATCATAAGCATATGAATATAAGGTATTGAGGTCATGGCAAAAGGGTTGCAGCTATTTGTAAAAGAGCATCTGCTAAAATATACAAATAAAAACATCCTGGTGCTTTGTTCAAAAAGCAATCAATATGTATATGAAGAATTAAAATCTAAAAATAATCTATTGTTTTCATTCCAAACAGAGTTTGCTCAAGGTTATGGTGTCATATTCTCCTTATGTCATTGGCCTTTTAGGAATAAAGTATTCGATATTATTATTCTACAGGATGAAGTTGCCTATATTTCTGACTTAGATGGGCTGCTAGAGCAGGTATACGCTAAATTAACTGATGATGGAATGTTAGTGATGACCGAATCGAGGTCTAATCGTGTTATAAAGTTAAAAGATAATGCCTGTAAAAATATATTTACTATAAGTACGCATTTATTAAATATAGGGTTTATTAAAGTAGAACATAAATATTATGATAAAAATGGAGAACCTAGGGGAAATCTTATAAAGCCTTTGTTTTTATTTACTAATAATTATTTTTTACTGTTATACAAGAAACAGCTTATTCCACTAACGCCTTTTAAGCTTAAAGAATTAGATAGGTCGCTTAAAGGATCCCCTGTATATGCATCTTTAAAGCAAATAAGGGTAAATAAAAAGGATAATTAGATAATGAAGAGTATTGAGATATATACAGATGGTGCTTGTAAAGGAAATCCTGGTAGAGGGGGTTGGGGTGCATTGCTAATTTATGGTAAACATCAAAAAGAAATTTTTGGGGGAGAGAATGATACGACTAATAATCGTATGGAATTATTAGCAGCTATAAGGGCATTAGAGGTTATTAAGCAAGATTGTAAAGTCAATTTGCATACCGATTCTAAGTATGTAAAAAATGGGATCATTACTTGGTTGTCTAATTGGAAAAATAATAATTGGAAAACTGCAAATAAGAAAGATGTAAAAAATAAAGATTTATGGCAGCGATTAGACCAGGTGTCTAGTCAGTATGATATTTCTTGGCATTGGGTAAAGGGTCATGCTGGACATGTATATAATGAAAAAGCAGATGAATTAGCTAACAAGGGAGTTGAGAGTATTTAAGTCAATCTTTTAGGTCTAGAAAAAATATTGTTTATAAGTTATACTCTGCGACCAATTTAATGACTATAGGGGTTAATGTGTATAAAATTTTAGCAATTATTATATTTTCAGCATTTGTCTCTTGCGCAGTCGTTGCAAAAAATAATGACAAAAACAAGAATACTGGCAATAATAACTGCCAAGGAACATTTTGCGAAGGCAATAATGGTAATCATTATGGTCAGCAAGATCCTGATGATTATAAAGATGAAGATTCTTCAGGTATTGGTAATTTGCAGTTAAAAAATATTACAATTACACCTTGGGATATCACTGATGCCAAGGTTTATCATGAAGATCAAACATATGAAATTGGTTCTTTCTGTGCTTATATTAATCCGGATGATTTTTATGGTAAGAATAATGGAAGCAATAAAGGTAATGGTAAGAAAAATGGGCATTATACTACACCCCAACTTGATTTGATTGTAACTAATAATGAAGGTGGCTTTGTTATGAAAAGACAAGGAGCTAGTGGGCAAAGCGGTGAGGTGGATTACAAACTAAGAATTAATCGACAAGATGTAAGGTACAATACTAAGTTTGCTTTCCAGCCTGAAGGAAGTAATAGTTATAATTGTGTTCGACCGGAGTATATGTATATTACTCTACCTGCAGCTCAGCTTGCTGCAGCAAAATCTGGTATTTATGATGTGTCATTAAATTTATCCGCATCATATTATTAAAATTTATTTTGATGCTATGTTAATCAACTTGTTATTTGCTTTCTCAATTTGTGCTCGATAATAGTCAATATCTGCTTCTGATTCTTTTTTGAGTTTGCGGATTTGCCCGTTAAGGAAAGCAATTTCAGATTCCAATGAGTCTTTAAGTTCAGTGATGCGTTGAGCAACCTGGGATTTGAGTGTTTCAGAATATAGCTTAGATTCCTGTGCTACTTTCTCTGATGCCTCTCTTCTGGTTTGTTCTTTAATTAGAGCAGCATGCAGTTTGCGAATTTTTATTTCCTCATCTTTTTCATTGAGAATGATATTCCACTCTGTGCTCATTGCATTCAATAGTTCTGAGCTGACGCTTTTTGAACTGTCTATTAATGCTTGAATACTTGGTGAGAGGGATTCTAATTGTTGTTTTGCTGTGGGGTTTTCTATTGAATTCGTGCTTTTATTATCGGACATAGGCTCTACGTGGTCATTTATTGAATCGGATGGTTGATTAATTTCTTCAGTAATATTTAAGGGTGTTTTACTTTTGTTTGATGCTAAAGCGCTTTCTTTCCACTGTTTTAAATATTTACTAATAGTATTGGGACTTCCGCTCCCCCCTAGGGCTTCACGGATTTTTAGGATAGTGGGTTTTTCACCATTAACCATGAGATTCTCAATTACTGAAACTACATCTTCATATGAAATGCCGGTACGTGCCATTATATACACCTAAACTATTTATGATTGATTGTCTTGGACTTATAAAAATAGAAATTTTCTAAACCGATATAATACATTATATATGATTAAGTATACAATATTTAATTATATAAACTAACATCGAATGAGTCTTAGGCATTTAATCATTTATCAATACTGCATTTTGATCAAAGATTTGCCTACCCCAAAAATCATTGCTATGATTTTAAAAAAATAGTAATTCACGCATATACATTGGAGCCAATATGTCCTCGAAAATTATTTATACAAAAACAGATGAAGCCCCTGCGCTTGCAACCTATTCCTTCCTACCTATTGTTAATACTTTTACTAAGGCGGCAGGTGTTACAGTAGAAACTCGTGATATATCTCTTTCTGGAAGAATATTGGCACTCTTTTCTGACAGATTAAATGACGATCAAAAACAGTCTGATGCACTTAAAGAATTAGGTGAACTAACAAAAAAACCGCAAGCAAATATTATAAAGTTACCAAACATTAGTGCATCTATCCCTCAGTTAACAGCCGCAATAAAAGAATTGCAATCACAGGGTTATAACATTCCAAACTATCCATCAGAACCAAAAACAGATGAAGAAAAAGATATTAAAGCCCGCTATGCAAAAGTCTTGGGAAGCGCAGTGAATCCTGTATTACGGGAAGGAAATTCTGATAGACGCGTTGCAGCACCAGTTAAAGAGTATGCAAAGAGTCACCCACACTCCATGGGCGAGTGGGCAAAAGACTCAAAGTCACATGTAGCGCATATGCAAGATGGTGACTTTTATTCAAGTGAAAAGTCTGTTGTGGTTTCAAAGCCTTGTGATGTGAAGATTGAATTGCAGAAAGAAAATGGCGATGTCCAGGTTTTAAAAGAAAGTCTATCTTTGCTTAAAGGTGAGATGATAGATGCTTCTGTTATGAGTAGCAAGGCATTGAATAAGTTTTTTGAAGCCGAAATTAAAAATGCAAAAACCGAAGGTGTGTTGCTTTCTTTGCACCTAAAGGCAACTATGATGAAGGTTTCTGATCCAATCATGTTTGGCCAGGCGGTAACCGTTTTTTACAAAGATGTTTTTGATAAATATGCTGATACTTTCAAAGAACTTGGTGTTGATGTAAGTAATGGTATCGGAGATGTTTACAATAAGATTCAAAGTTTACCTGCAGATCTACAAGAATCAATTAAAAATGATATTGCAGAAGTGTATAAGCATCAACCCGAATTAGCGATGGTTGACTCTGATAAAGGAATTACCAATTTACATGTACCAAGTGATGTGATTATTGATGCTTCAATGCCTGCTGCAATTCGCTCTTCCGGTAAAATGTGGGGAGCTGATGGTAAATTGCATGATACAAAAGCGATGATACCTGATAGATGCTATGCGGGCATATACCAGGAGACAATTAGTTTCTGTAAGGAGCACGGCGCTTTTGATGTTACAACAATGGGAAGTGTCGCAAATGTTGGTTTGATGGCACAAAAAGCTGAAGAATATGGTTCTCATGATAAAACATTTAAGCTTCCAGCAAATGGTACAGTTAAGGTGATTGACGATTCAGGCAATGTTTTGATGGAGCATAAGGTTGAAAAGAATGATATCTGGCGCATGTGTCAAACCAAGGATATTCCTATCCAAGATTGGGTGAAATTAGCTGTTAATCGTTCTAGAGCCAGTGGTCAGCCAGCAATTTTCTGGTTAGATAGTAATAGAGCGCATGACGTTAACTTAATTAAGAAGGTCGAGCATTATCTTAAAGACCATGATACTTCTGGATTGGAAATCAAAATAATGTCTCCTGTTGATGCAATTCGATACTCTTTAGAAAGGGTGCGTGAGGGTAAAGATACTATATCCGTAACCGGGAATGTATTGCGTGACTATTTAACAGATTTATTTCCGATTTTAGAACTAGGTACCAGTGCTAAAATGTTGTCGATTGTTCCTCTTATCGCCGGTGGTGGTCTATTTGAAACAGGTGCTGGTGGATCAGCACCTAAACACGTTCAACAGTTTTTAAAAGAAAATCATTTACGTTGGGACTCACTTGGTGAATTCCTTGCCCTAGCAGTTTCTCTTGAGGATTTAGCTGCTAAAACCGACAATAAAAAAGTAGCAGTGCTAGCAGCTGCGCTAAATAAGGCAAATAGTGAATTCTTAAATACAAATAAATCACCTTCTAGAAAAGTTGGCGAGTTGGATAATCGTGGGAGTCATTTCTATTTAGCGTTATATTGGGCGAAGGCCTTGGCGAATCAAATTGATGATTCTGGGCTAAAAAATCAATTCTCTGCTTTGGCTGATAGTCTCTCTTCTCAGGAAGAAGCTATTATAGAAGAGCTGAATTCTGTGCAAGGCAAAGAGATGGATATAGGTGGCTATTATAAGCCTGACGATAAAAAAGCGTCAGCGGCAATGAGACCGAGTAAGATCCTAAATGAAGCGTTAAATAGTGTGGGTTCTTAATGTTAACGGTTGATTACTCTTCTGTTATTGGTTCTGAGAAAGAGCTAGATAAAGTTAAATGGGCCTCTAAGAGGGGTATGCTTGAGCTAGACTTAATTTTAGAACCTTATGTAGACTATGCCTACCAAAATTTAAATTTAGATGATAAGAAGGCATTTCTGGCATTATTAACTTGCGAAGACCAGGATTTATTTTGTTGGTTTATTAAATCACAGCCAGCAGATACAGAGCATACTGAAACTGTGGATAAAGTCTTGAGTTTTAAGCGAGCGCATCAAGCCAAGCAGGCTCGTTAGTCAGTTGGTCTTTGAGTTTTGCCAAGGCCATAGCTCTATGGCTAATTTTATTCTTTAAATTTTGTTCAATTTCTGCAGCAGTTTTATCCAAGTTTGGAATATAAAAAACGGGATCATAACCAAAGCCATTTTTCCCTTTTAGCTCTAGCGTAATTTCACCTTCCCATATACCGCTGACTGTTAGTGGGGTTGGGTCAAGCTCATGGCGCATTAATGCCATATGACAATGAAATTGAGCTTGAAGTGTATTACTTGGCTTATCTTTAAGTAGGGTTATTAATTTGTTAATATTGTCCAAATTATTTTTATGTTTTCCGGCAAAACGTGCGCTATATATTCCGGGTTGTCCATTTAAACAGTTCACAGAGATGCCAGAGTCATCAGCCAGCGAAGGCAGTTTGCTGTATTTGGCGCAATGTCGAGCTTTCAATATAGCATTTTCGATATAAGTTAATCCAGTTTCATCCACATCAGGAATATCAAACTGGCTTTGAGGTGTAATCTTGAAATTAGATAGAATTTGTTTTATTTCTTTAATTTTGCCTTTATTGCTAGAAGCTAAAACGATTTCAGTTGGCATTAGAGGCTGTTGTAATTGGTTTTGATTTATTGTTAGTAGATTGTTCAGTCGTGTTGGTATTAGCCAACCATATATTAATGCTTTCTACGTCTTTCATTGACAATGTCCCCGCTTGGAGTTTTAGAGCTATTAGGTCATTGATATATTGATATTTAGCATTTGCAAGTTGTTGTTGGGATTGTACATATTGCTGTTGTTGATTAAGTAGGTCAACGATTGTGCTTGTTCCTACTTCATATTGAGCTTGCATCGTATCAACAGAATATTTTCCAGCAATAACAGCTTGTTCAAATGCAGTAATGATAGAGATATCTGACTCTACGTTTAAGAATGCTTGCTTAAGTGAGGCCTCAGTCGTTCTTTGAGATTGCTCTAAGTTAAAGCTCGCATTATCAAGAGAATATTGTTTTTGTTTAAGTGTCGCATAGTCAGACCCACCGCTTAGAATATTCCAGCTTGCTTGTATGCCAACACTACCAGTTGTTGGTTGTATTGATGATCCATCATTTTGAAATGATGTTGTTTTTGACAACGTTCCAGTTGCCGCTAGAGAAGGAAAGAAATTACCCCAAGCAACACCTATATTATCATCAGCTGCTTGAACTAAAAATTGATTCTGAACAATAGTTAAATTATCTGCCATCGCAATATCTAACCACTTTTCAACACTGTTCGGGTTTGGAGGCGTAAAAGGAAAGTCTGATTTTAAATCATCAAGTTTCTGGATGGTTACACCCGTTAACTGTTTTAAGTTATAAATTGAAGTCAGAAGCTGGTTATTGTCCTGAATAAGTTGAGCATTTGCTTGTTCATAATTAGCCTTTGCGGATTGAACATCAGAAACTGGGATAACACCTACTTCATATTTCTGTTGGGCTTGATCATATAAATTTTTATTCCACTTTTGGCTTGCTTGTGAAACCTTGACGAGTTCCTGGTTGTTAAGTACTGACAAGTAATTTTGAACTGTATCGGATATCAATTGCTGTTGTTTTTGAGCCAAAATAATTGCGTTCGCTTTCATAGTGTATTGTGCGGCTGTGTAAGTTTTCCATGAGGACCAGTCGAATAGTACTTGAGAGGCAGTTAATTCAGGCCCATAGGTTGGAAAGGTTGTCTCAGTGCTAAAAACTTTTGGATTGCTGTAATTTTCTGTCGCGCTGTAGGATACAGAAACACTAGGCAATAAAGCCCCAAGAGAAATGGGTACATTTTCTTTTTGAGATTTAAAATTTGCAACATCTGCTTGAAACTGGGCATTATTTTTGTAGGCAAGTTTGTATACATCTAATAGACTGTAAAGCATATTAGATTGCTTATTTGAAGAAGACTTTAACTCTTCGGCAAAGCTGTTACTAAGTATTCCAGCGAATATTAATACGCCGAGTTTTAGTTTTGATGTCATATGATTTCCTAACAAGATCAGAATGTGAAAAGTTCCTTTTCCGGTACGCCTTTTAACATTGGCACAGAGGTTTCAAAATAGACTTGACTTGACCAAGCATCTTGAGAGGTATGCTTAACAATGGTTGCTTCAATCTGAGGATTTTCTCCTAAAAGAGCAAATATTTTGCCGCCAATGTTTAGTGTCTTCTTAAATGATTCTGGTAATCTGTGTAAGCCGCCTGTAATCACAATAATGTCATATGGGCCGCCTTCTGTGTAACCATGTGAGGCATCCGCAGTTTGGTACTTGATATTATAAATACCCTGAGATTTGTGCTTATGTTTTGCTTTACTGGTAAAGTCTTCATGTATATCAACAGTTGTTACCGATTTAGCTAGTTTGGCAAGCAATGCGGTGAAGTAACCGCTACCAGTTCCGATCTCGAGAATTTTATCTGTCGTTTGGATGTCTAGCAATTGAAGTATTTTGGCTTCAATTTGGGGTAAAAGCATTGTTTCGTTATGGTCTAATGGAATAGTCATATCTGTATATGCAAATGCATCATAATTTGAAGGAGTGTAATTATGACGAGGTGTGTTTAATAATAGATCAAGTATTTTGGGCTCATTCACTCCCCAAGTTTGAACTTGTTGTTTAATCATATTGATTTGAGCATTTTGGTTGTTCATTATATTCATGTCCCTTTAATCATCTATTTATTATTTTAGTCTATTCCCATTAATTATGTGGTGATTTTATTACTTTTTCAATTGCATTGTGCAAGTGGTGCTTAATAACCTTTTGTAAGTTTTTAGATATTTTAGATTCTTCCTGGATTTTATAGTAAGTGACAAGGTTGCGACCAGATGACCTAGCCGATGTTACTTGATATTTAGGTAACATTTTATTTAACACGATTGCTATAATATCTTGGATGCTTGTTTCATCTGTTGGTATCTTGTCAGATTGTTCATTCAAAATGATATCTTTGAATACAGAGATAACCTCAATTTCGGATTTATTGTGCATTGTCCCACGACGTCTGTCTACTAGCCCGTCTAAGAAGGAAATGATGTCATCTTGATGAAGCACACTTATAACCTCACAAATACTATACTAAAAAAACTCTAGACCAAAAATTATAAAAAATCAGCATGTGTATAAGTTCTTTATAAAACCATTTAAAAATTTGATTAGTTTATATGATGAATTAGCATAAAGCTTTATGCTAATAGCTAGACGTTTTTTGCATTTATGACTAAGATATTTAGAGTAAAGCTTTATTGGGAAAAGTTATGGATCGATTTGAAAGTGCTGAAGTAGAGCAGCTATGGAATGAAGAGGATGATGCCTTTTCAAATGAACAGTTTTCTATCTTAGTGATGGAGCAATATAAAATATATGTTGAAATGGCTGACAGAGCTGGGTTCAGGCGAATTTTAATTAATTTATTTTTTCTAATTATTAATATTTTGGTTGTTAGTATGTTGGCATTAGGGATTAGTCGCACTGGTGCGCCAGTATCGATGTTTCTTATGTTGCTACCACTAGCGGGCATGACAGCTATTTGTTACTCCTGGTGGCGGGTGGTTCGTTATTACCGTCATGTGGTAACAATAAAAGAAAAAGTCATTGGTGAGCTAGAAAGACGATTGCCTTGTAGCCCTATCTGGCATGCGGAAAGGAAGATTGCAAGCTCTAAAGGTGCGTTATCTCCTTTAAAAAGAATGGAAGGTTGGATGCCCTTTGTATTTATAGGCTTGTACGTCGCCATATATATGTACTTATTGTTTGTTCAGCCTTGGTATAATTAATAGGAAATATTATGTCAGAATTAAACACATTAAAAAAACAATATGAAGCATACGTGGCTGAGGGATTAAGTCTTGATATGACGCGAGGTAAGCCCTCTGCGCAACAGTTAGACTTATCAAACGATATAATGACTATCTTGGGAAAGTCTGGTTTTCGTAGTCAAGACGGTTTTGATTGTAGAAATTACAGTACGCCAAATTTATTAGCAGGTTTGCCTGAGTCTAAAGACCTATTTGCTAAAGCCTTGGGTGTTAATAATCCGAACAATATTGTCGTAGGTGGTAATTCATCATTGGCATTAATGTATGACACTGTTAGTTGGGCAATGTTAAATGCTATGCCAGGATGCGATAAATCATGGTCACAGCAGGGTAAGATTAAATTTTTAACACCAGTTCCTGGATATGACAGACACTTTAGTATTTGTGAATCATTAGGTATAGAAATGATTAATATTCCTTTGTTAGGCGATGGGCCTGATATGGATTTGATCGAGAGCCTCATCAAAGAAGATGCGTCAATTAAGGGTATTTGGTGTGTGCCGAAATATAGTAATCCAACAGGTGAAACATATTCTGATGAAACTGTTAAAAGGTTAGCTAACCTGTCCGCTAAGGCCAATGATTTTAGAGTGTTCTGGGATAATGCCTATGCCATTCATGATTTACATGGTAAGCAGGATAAGCTAGCAGATATATTTTCATTGGCGCCAGAGTCTAAAAAGAATCAAGTTATCATGTATGCATCTACCTCAAAAGTAACATATGCAGGTGCTGGTGTTGCTGTATTCGTGAGTAGTGATGATAACGTTAAATGGTTTTTGGACATTATGAAAAACAAAACAATTGGCTATGATAAAATTAACCAATTGCGCCATGTTGAGTTCTTTAAAAATTATCGTTCGATTGAAGAGCACATGAAGTTACACTCTGACATCCTTTCACCTAAGTTTAATAAAGTAGATGAGGTCTTGACAAAGATATTGGGTGCCAAAGGTGAGTATGCTACTTGGACTAAACCGAATGGCGGCTACTTTGTTAGTTTTGATACTAAGCCGGGACAAGCCGGCAGAGTTGTTAAATTAGCTGCTGATGCTGGTGTTAAGTTAACGAAAGCTGGCGCAACGTTCCCTTATGGTAAGGATCCAGAGGACAAAAATATTAGAATCGCACCTTCATTGCCGAATATAAATGAGATTGAGAAAGCAACAGAAATATTGGCAACTGTAACGAAAATGGTTGCATTAGAAAAATAAACGTTCTGAAAATTAACTAATCTGTTGTTTCATCAAGGCTGATAATGCCTGAGTTATAATCATATTCAATAATTTCTGCATATCTAGCCCAATTAATAAAAGTTTCAAATACTCTTTCTGCTTCATTATCACTAAAGTGATCTTCAAGCTCAGATAAAAATCTTGTTTCAGGTGCTTGTTTATTAATGCGTTCTTGTAGTACTTTAACTACATGACGAGCAAGCGGAATGTTTTGTAGTAATAGGCGAGAGAAAATAATTTTCCTTTCTGTTATATCAGCATCAATAAACTTTTTACCAAGTAGCGTCATGGTAATATCACCTTCTTCTACCCGAGCAAGTTTGAGCACAGATAGGGTTTCAATAATTGGGAAGAGCTCATTAATATCAAGATGTACCGTATCGGCAAGTAAAGGTAGGTCAATCGCGCCTTTTTCTTGCAACTCATACATTTCTGATAATAATCCTGTTAGCTCACCAATTTCGGTATTTGGAAGCCTGTAGCCAATGGTAAGTGCTTTTTTACGATTCATTCGCTCAGTAAGCTCACTGGTTTGTGCTGTGGTCATCATTTTATAGACTTCATCGACAAGAGCCGTTATCGCCACATCTTGACTATTTCTTGGGTGTTCAATATCTACTTTTAGCTCACCACGGATAAATCCTGGGTTACTGCCAAACACGATAATTCTATCTGCAGTTAAAACAGCTTCTTCAATACTGTGTGTTACAAACAGAATACCTTTCATCTCGTTATTTTTTTGCCATAGCTCTAATAGATCGCTTCTAAGATTTTCGGCAGTCAGAATGTCTAATGCTGAAAAAGGCTCATCCATTAACAATAAATCTGGTTCTAGTACGAGGGCTCTTGCAAAGCCAACACGTTGCCGCATGCCACCAGAAAGCTCTTTAGGATATGCATTCTCAAAGCCATCTAGACCGATCATATCAATTGCTTTCAAAGAACGTTCCTCCCTTTCTTTTTTGGGAATGTCTCTTGCTTCAAGTCCAAGTTGGACATTCTGCATGACAGTTAGCCAAGGCATTAAAGCAAAGCTTTGAAAGACCATTGAAATATCTGGGACTGGGCCAGAAACTATTTTGTCTCTATATATGACTTCACCATGAGTTGGCGCAGTCAGTCCTGCAATAATCCGTAACAGGGTTGACTTACCAGATCCTGATTTCCCTAGTAGCGCAACAACTTCACCTTCATGTAAAGTAAAATTAACATTTTCTAGAACAGTGAGGTCTTGTTTACTTTGCTTTTTAAAGCATTTGGTGACCCCTTTAACGTCGAATACCACGTTATCAGGATTTTTATTTACAACTTTTAAATGTGAGTCTTGTTGTGTTTTCATGTCAATACCCTTACATATTCATGCTGAATCTGTTTTCAGCATATTGGTACAGTTTTCGCCAAAATAGTTTATTTGTAATAATGACTAAGATGCTCATTACGGCAACACCAAGTGCAACGTTTGCAGTGTGATTACCAGGTAAGTTATATTGTTGGCTTATATATGCACCAATCCCTGTCGCTTGTATTACGGAGTCTTGCCCCCAATTAATATATTCCGATACAATGCTCGCGTTCCAAGCACCACCTGCTGCTGTAATTGCACCGGTTACATAAAATGGCATGACGGCTGGGAATAAATATTTAACCCATTTTATACGACCCTTTAGCTGCATGTTTTTAGCTGCTAGTTTTAATTCATGGGGAATGGCAGATGCCCCTGCAACGACGTTAAAAAGAATATACCATTGAGTGCCTAGTGCCATTAAAACAGTACACCAGATATTAAAGTCTAGATTGAATGCGATAACAAGTGTCCCGCATACACCGTATAAAAGATTCACTGGGAAAGCAGCGCAAATTTGTACGTAAGGCTGAACCCTGGCTGCCATTTTAGGCCTTAGTCCAATCCAAATTCCAATAGGTACCCAGATGACAGATGATATAATAATAAGCGCAAAAACTCGCATTCCAGTTACAATACCATACCAAAAAACTTTAAGTGTTTCTGTTAGCCCAATTGGGTTGTTTGGTGCGTCATATATCGCTTGATAAGCAAGATATAAAAATATAAGCAGGCTAAGGGTGAGGCATAAAAACCAAATAAAGCTTTTACGTTTGCTCGGAATAGCGTCAGCACGTTTATGTTTTTTCTGGTTAAAGCTTTTAGAAATATCTTTTTTTAGTAGGCCGATATTAACGATACGGCTTGCTTGTAATGAACTCCATTTACCGAATGAGCTAATTACCTTAGATTTCTGTAATGTACTTAAGAACCAAGAGTTTGATGGGCTCTCCTGTTGCATTTCAGAGACAATAAATTTTTCAGACCAAGCGACAATAGGTCTGAATATAAGCTGATCATAGATAACAATAACGATAAGCATTGTGATTATTGCTGCGCCAACCGCCCAAAAGTCTCTACTATTGTTAGCTTGGTCAATAAATGTTCCTATACCAGGTAAATTTATGGCAGCTGAAGTGTGTTCTGCGAAATTGACAACAATTGTTTCTGAAGCAACAATCATGAACCAGCTGGCTGACATTGACATCATGGTATTCCATATCAGGCCTGGCATAGAGAACGGAACTTCTAGTTTCCAAAACCGTTGCCAACCAGATAGCTGATACATGTCAGAAGCTTCTCTTAATTCTTTAGGTACAGTTTTGAGTGATTGGTAAAAACTTAAAATCATATTCCAGGCTTGTGCAGTAAACAGTCCAAAAATTACGGCTGCTTGTGCACCCCACAATGAGTGAGGAAATAATGCTAAGAAGCCAGTAATGGTAATTGCAAGGAAGCCTAAAATAGGAATAGATTGCATGATATCAATTATCGGGATAATAACACGTTCAGCGCGTTCACTTTTAGCTGCACATGCCCCAACTATGAAGCTGAAAATGAAGGAAAATAATAGGGCGATGAACATACGGACTGTTGTAGCTGCTGCATAGCTTGGCAGATCCCACAAGCTCATAGAGATGTTCTCGTAAGGTTTTATAGTGCTTGCATTTGCATAGTCAATGCTACCGCCTAGATTACTACAAGTCCATGTGATGATAAAAACCATTGATAGGACAAAAAATAAAGAGAATAGGTCCCACTTGCTTGGCAATAATTTTGCCGCTGGCTGGTTAAAAAGTTCAGATTTCATAGGATAACCATAAGGAATTATGAAACAGTGAAATATTAATACATGATAGTGTATCGAGCTATGCTCAAGATTGCCTGTATTGTATAAAAAAAATAGAAAATTGGTAGATCACCAGGCAAAATTTTTTTAATTACCTATAATTTCAATATATTTAGGAATAAAAATCAAAGGAGTACAACAATGAGGAAAATATTTTTGCTTGGTGCGATAGGGCTTTCACTAGGCACAGCATCGACTATTTATGCAAATGAAAATAATACCGATACCGCTGGGCAGTTTTATATTTCACCAACAATTGGTGCGTTTATAGGTAATAGTGGTCCTAACACAACAACTGCTCCTGCAATATCACTATCTTTTGGATACAACTTTACTCGCATATTTGCTTTGCAAGCCACTGGTAGTGGTTGGCAAGGTGGTGCTTCAGGTCGTTTAGATTCAATATGGAATATCCCATTAGACTCTAAAATTATGCCTTACTTGGCTGTTGGTCTAGGCTATTTGAATACTTCGCAGTCATCTTTAGCTTATGATGTCGGTGGTGGTATTAAATACAATCTTACTCAGAAATTTAATGTAAATGTTAACTACCGATATATACAGGGGATGCGTGGCGGTATGCCGGGTGGTAACTTAATTGATGTTGGATTTTCTGTAGGCTTTGGCGGTGCGGATTCATCGTCACAGAATCAAGAACAACGTGAAGAAGAAATGCATAAAAATTATGTTTTGCCAAAAAATGTAATGGAATGCTCGGATGAAACACCAGAGAGTGTTCGTGAGTCGATTGGTTGTTATACCTTCGCAGATGGCATCGTCACCATGCATTTAGACTCTAAGTTTGGTTTCAATCAGTCCGCATTGACCTCGAGCAGTAAAAAGGCGATCGATAATTTAGTGAGCTTCATGCAGCAATATCCTGATACCAAAGTTGTACTCAGAGGCTATGCATCAAGCGAAGGAACAGAGGCGCATAATAAAAAACTTTCTGAAGAAAGAGCAGCTGCGGTGTCAGATTACCTTGAATCAGAGGGTATCGCAGAAAGCAGAATCAGTACTGTAGGTTATGGAGAAGAAGATCCAATCGCTTCTAATAATACAGCGACTGGTCGAGAAATTAATCGCCGTGTGGAAACATCAGTAGATATTCCTGCAGCCCAAGAATAAAGGCTTAATTAGTCTATTTCTCTATTTGTTTTTCAAACTTAATTTATTTTCCGTCTAATTTGTTGGGAATTTTTATATCTTTTTTAGATACTTATTACTAAGTGAGTGGGTATTTGAAAAAGGTGTGAATGGCATGTCAATTATTTATCATCAAAATGAAATTGCTAATTGGTATGATTTATTACTAAACGCCCAATTACAGACAGATATTTCTCTTGATCAGGAAATTGAAGTCTATTTGGCTTTCATGATAAAAAAATCCATTCGAGACTTATCAATCGTTGATACTATTATAGCAATAAATTATCTTGAAGCGTTAAAACATACTCACTCCAGAAGAATGGGCCGACTAAGAACAACCGCAGAGTATGGCCTGCTACTGTCAACGCTCTTTCCTAAAGTTGCTCGTAAAAGAAATATTTCAGACTCTTATTATGCTGACATGAGTCAAGTTGCATATAGTGATCTAATTGATGTTTGTGTAGGCTATTCACCAGAGCTTGTTGAGTTGTATAAAAAAGTGTTAGATAATTTTAACGACATATTATCAGTAATGCTGGCCTTTAGGTCTCTTGGTAATCATGTTAATGATAATAAGATTGTAGATAGTTGCTCTAAGCTTAGTTTTGATGATTGTGCTGATGTGAATTTAAAAACTTTGCTAAATTAATAATTGACATCGAATTGAATAAATATTGTCTGATCGGTTGTCAAAATATTTCTCTCATTAGATAATGAATACCTTGTGATATTATTGAATCATTTATATGAGTATTGATGCTAATCTGTATCCATTGCTAAGCAAAATTGACAGTCCAAAAGATCTGAAAAAACTTGAGAAGCATCAATTGGTTGATTTGGCTGTTGAAATTAGAGCTTTCTTAATCAATACCATTAATATTCCAGGTGGGCATTTTGCGAGTAGTTTAGGTGCATTGGAACTGACCTTGGCCTTGCATTATGTATATGATACGCCAAATGATAATTTGGTTTGGGATGTAGGTCATCAAGGATATGTTCATAAAATTTTAACAGGGCGTAAAGAGCAACTGGAATCTATAAAAAAGCCGGGCGGTATTTCAGGGTTTCCAAAGCGGGCGGAAAGCGAATATGATGCTTTTGGTGTTGGCCACTCAAGTACTTCAATTAGTGCGGCATTGGGAATGTCCGTTACTTCAAAATTAAAAGGTGAACATAAAAAATCTGTTGCTATCATAGGTGATGGTGCTTTGACAGGGGGCATGGCGCTAGAGGCCTTAAATCATGCTGGTGGTATTGGTGCAGATATCTTGGTTATCTTAAACGATAATGAAATGTCTATTTCTGAAAATGTTGGCGCATTAACCAATTATTTTTCAAAAGTTCTTTCTGGTACATTTTATAGTAAGCTACGCGAAGGCAGTAAAAAAATACTTCAGAAATTACCTGCAGCTTGGGACGTGGCTAAAGCAATGGAGTCTCAAGCCAAAGGAATGTTGTTGCCAGCGAATTTATTCGAAGCGCTCGGATTTTATTATGTTGGACCAATTGATGGTCACGACACAGATGCATTAACCGTTGCGTTATCAAACTTGAAAAAACATAATGGACCTCGGTTGTTGCATGTCATCACTAAAAAAGGAAAAGGTTATAAGAAGGCAGAGCAAGATCCGATAAAGTTTCATCATGTTTCACCACAATTTCATACTTCAGTTGATAAAGCAGATAAAAAGCTGCCAACTTTTGCAAATATATTTGGACAATGGATATGTGATAAAGCAGAGAAAGATCAGCATCTAGTTGCAATTACACCTGCGATGAGAGAGGGATCAGACTTAATTGAATTTTCGAAGAATTACCCAGAGCGGTATTATGATGTTGCCATTGCTGAGCAGCATGCGGTAACTTTTGCAGCTGGTGTTGCATGTGAAGGTTTTAAACCAGTTGTTGCAATCTATTCAACTTTTCTACAAAGGGGTTATGATCAGTTCATTCATGATGTTAGTATTCAAAATTTAGATGTCACGTTTGCAATTGACAGGGCAGGCCTTGTAGGTGCTGATGGTCCAACCCATGCGGGTAGTTTCGATTTGAGCTATTTAAGGTGCATCCCTAATATTGTTATTGCTGCACCAAGTGATGAAAACGAATGCTACCATTTACTGGAAGCATGTTATGATCATGTTGGACCTTCGGCTGTCAGATACCCCAGAGGCAGTGGCACAGGTATTGAGGTTCAGGCACAACTTGATATTAAAATAGGTAAAGCTAATTTACTACGCCAAGGAAAAGATTTGGCTATTCTTTGTTTTGGTACGACTTTAGGTTTTGCAATAGAAGTATCTGAAGAATTAAATGCAACGGTTGTGGATATGCGTTTTATTAAACCATTAGATACCAATTTAATTGATACGCTTGCAAACTCTCATAATTGTCTTATTACAATTGAAGAAAATGCGATTAAAGGTGGTGCAGGTTCTGGTGTAAATGAATATTTAGTTTCTAAAGATTTATTAAGTAAGGTTAAGGTTAGGAATCTAGGGTTACCTGATTTGTATCAAGACCATGGTGTGCCAGCAGATATGTTATCAGAAGTTGGTATTTCATCTGAAGGTATTAAATCAGCATATCAGGAAATGCTTAGTGCAGCTGATAAGGTACCTCAACAATAATTCGTGTTTGACCTTTATATTCTTGACGACTCATTGTATTAACCGCCATTTTTAATAAAGCTGTCTTTTGGTTATGAAGCGCAAAGTGCCACCATTTAGTTGTATTGGCTTTAGGGAGTACAATAATCGCTAAGCCTTTCTCAGGCTCACGCAAGTCTACTTTTCGTATCATTTTAACCACTGGTCTAATAACTGATTGGTATTGAGAATCAACAATGACTAGTTTTTCTTTAAAGTTTAAACTATCCCATAGCTGTTGAAGTCGTTCAGTTTTGTCATAGCTAATATTGACAGCAACTGGCGTGACATCACTTGATAAGTTTCTAGCAAACTCTAGGGCTGCAATCGTACCCTTGTGTAATTTAGAAACGGGCAGAATAACTTTAGCATCACATTTATGTCTAAGCGCAGTTTCCATTAGACCTTCATCAGCACTAATGGCAAGTTCTTTATCAGAGGCGTCATAGTGTTGTTTTATTTTATATAATGCAAAATAAATCAGTGGTGCGGCTACGATAATCAGCCAAGCGCCTTCAAAGAATTTACTTTCAATAATAACGCCAACGGCAACTAAAGTACAACAGCATCCAAATCCATTAACCACCGCTTTAAACCACCAGAAACGACTGTTTCGTCGTCTTTGATACCAGACTTTAACAAGACCAGCTTGACAGAGTGTAAAGGCAACAAATACACCAAGAGAGTAGAGCGGGATTAGGGCAGAGGTATCTGCATCAAATATAAAGATTAATAACGAAGAAATAATGGCTAAAAAGATGATTCCATTTGTGAAGGCAAGGCGATCACCGATGCTTTGAAATTGCCTTGGAAGTAATCCATCTTTACTTACCATTGAAAGTAATAATGGAAAGCCAGCAAATGATGTGTTAGCAGCTACAAGTAATATAAGACAAGTGACGGTTTGAAGAAAATAATACCATAATCCATCACCTAAGATGCTGTGCCCAATTTGTGATAAAGCGCTTTGATCAAGTAGCGGTTGAATTTCTAACTGGCTTGCTAGATAGGATGTGCCCATAAAGAGTATGATCAAAATAATCATAAGCGCGGTTAATGTTGTGGATGCGTTTTTAGCTGCAGGTGCTTTGAAAGCTGTCACACCATTCGAAATTGCTTCAATCCCTGTCATAGCAGAACAACCAGATGAAAATGCTCTTAATATCAGGGTTAATGTCAATACACTGCCAATCGGCTTGATTAAATCTGCCTGCTCAGAATAACTTACAGGCGGCAGTCCAGTGGTAAGGTGTTTATATACGCCGATACCTATCATCACAAACATCATTAAAATGAAAGCATAGGTTGGGAAGGTGAAGTATGTTGCTGATTCTTGTGCGCCACGTACATTTAACCACATCATTACAATGACAAAGAAAATAGAAATGATAACGGCAAATTCTTGAAGCTCAGGAAAAGCAGACGTCATTGCAAGTACGCCTGCCGATACACTCACGGCAACCGTTAAGATGTAGTCTATCATTAGTGCAACAGCTGCGACGGTACCAATTTTTAAACCAAAATTTTCCTTCGAGACCACATAGGCGCCACCACCACCAGGGTATGCTTTAATTGCTTGCTTATAAGAAATACCCACAATCACAATAAGAATACAAATAAATATTGAGATATGAATGCTATAGCTTAATGCCGCAGTACCCGCCAATATGAGTACAGTTAAAATCTCACCTGTCGCATAAGCAACTGATGATAGCGCATCAGAAGAAAATACGGCTAATGCTTTAATTTTTCTAATTTTCTGATGTCCAGCTTCGCTTGCTGGGATAGGATTACCTATAAGTTTGCGTAATATTTTCATGATGGGTATGAATAATATGAAGATTTACAGTTAAATATAGATCGATATTGAGTAAATTCAAGCGACACGCTTGTAAGAGAAGTGAATTAGATTGTAGCAGCTAGTTCAACTGCTTGTTTTATTGCACGTTTTGCATCCACTTCGGCAGCGACATCAGCGCCACCAATAATATGAGATTGGATATTCTCTTTTTCAAGTTGATCATATAAATCACGAACTGAGTTTTGTCCGCTACATAAAATAATATTATCTACGTTTAATGTGTGCTGTGTTTCATCTAGTGTATAGTGAAGACCTTCATCATCAATCTTATCGTAACGCACACCGCTAATTTGGTTAACTTTCTTTTGTTTTAGTGTTGCGCGATGTATCCATCCGGTTGTTTTGCCAAGTCGTTTACCTTGCTTTTCTGCTTTGCGTTGGAATAAATAGACTTCATATTTAGAAGGTTTAACTTTTGCTGGTTTCAAACCTCCTTGTTCTGACATGGTGATATCAATTCCCCACTCTTGGTAAAATTCATCACAATCTGTTCCAATTTCTTGACCATCATGGACGAGATAGGTGGAGACATCAAAACCAATGCCTCCGGCACCAATCACTGCAACGGTATTACCTGCTAGTTTTTTGTTACCCAGGAGAAAATCCATGTAAGTAATCACTTTTTTATGATCTACACCTTCGATATAAGGGATTCTCGGTTTAACGCCAGTAGAAATCACAACTTCATCAAACTGACTTTGATCAAAATCTTTGATAGTTGCCTTATGGTTTAAATTAAGCTGAATGCCTAAAGTATCTATTTTATGTTTGAAGTAGCGAAGTGTTTCTTTAAATTCCTCTTTGCCTGGAATTCTGCTGGCCAAGTTAAACTGGCCGCCTAGTCGATCAGATGCTTCAAAAATGGTGATCTCATGGCCGCGCTCTGCAGCTGAGATGGCAAAACTACATCCTGATGGCCCTGCACCAACAACTGCAATTCGTTTTCTCTGATCAGTTTGCTCAAGTAAGAGTTCTGTTTCACGGCAAGCGACAGGGTTAACCAGGCATGATGCATCTTTTTTGGCAAAAACATGGTCTAAACAAGCCTGATTGCAAGCTATACATGTATTGATAGTATCGGGTTTGTTTTGCTGGGCTTTTATAATGAAGTCTGGGTCAGCTAAAAGTGGTCGAGCCATCGAAACTAAATCAGCTGTTCCTGAAGACAAAAGCATTTCGATATTTTCTGGTGTATTGATTCGATTCGTTGTGACAACAGGGATATTTAATTCAGGTTTTATTTTGGCTGTTATAGGTGTAAATGCACCCCTTGGTACCATGGTTGCAATAGTAGGGACTCTGGCTTCATGCCAGCCAATACCTGTATTGATAATAGTAGCACCTGCTTTTTCAATTGCTTTAGCCAGAATAACAATTTCTTCCCAGGTTGAGCCATTTTGGATCAGGTCAATCATTGATAATCGAAACATAATAATAAAGTCATTACCAACTGCTTGACGGATACTGGTGATGATATCGACTGCAAACTTCATTCGTTTTGCAAATGTACCGCCCCAGCTGTCATTACGCTTATTTGTATGCGTCACTAAGAACTGATTAATCAAATAACCTTCTGATCCCATGACTTCTACGCCATCATATCCAGCAAGTTGAGCGAGTTTTGCGCTGTTCGCATAGGCTTTAATAGTATTTACTATTCCGCGATTACTTAAGGCTCTTCTAGGTTTGAATGGGGAGATAGGCGCTTTAATTTTAGAGGGCGCGACAATAAAAGGGTGATAGCCATATCTACCTGCATGTAATACTTGCATTAGTATTTTTCCACCTGCTTGATGAACGGCTTCTGTAACCACAGTATGCTTCTTGGCTTCTTTTTTGGTACTCATTTTTGCGCCAAAAGGTATAAGCCAGCCTCTACGATTTGGTGATATGCCACCTGTTACAATGAGACCCACGCCACCTTCAGCACGTTTTTTATAGAATGCGGCAAGTTTATCTAAGCCTTTCTTGTCTTCTTCTAGGCCAGTATGCATTGACCCCATAATGACTCTGTTACGTAAAGTCGTAAAGCCAAGGTCTAATGGTTCGGATAGTTTTGGAAATGCTAATTCATTTGGCATGATAACCCCTTAAAATATGATTCCAAATAATATTACCATGTGAATTTCTAATCTACTAATAGGGATGGTTTATTTCACTGCTGGGTAATACGCACCGAGAATAATAGGGTGAGTAGACCCCGTAATAGAAGATAAATTGATAACTTGTTTATCAATATTCATTTTAGCAAGCCAAGCAAAAAGAGCGCATTCAACCCAATTTGGGTCCACACCAAATTCACTTGTTGTGAATATAGGGGTATTGGAGAGATGGCTTTGAATTCTATTTAATAGGTGAAGGTTATTCGTACCGCCCCCACATAGATAAACTGATTCAATTCTTGTAGATGATTGTTGTATCTCATTTGCAATGGATATTGCCGTTAGTTCGCATAAGGTTGCCATTATATCTTTAGGTGAATGGTATTGGTCTTTTAGATATTGCTCTAACCAATGTAAGTTGAAGTAGTCAACACCAGTTGATTTTGGGTGACTTCTATTAAAGTAGGCATCAGCAAGTAAGTCATTGAGTAAGCCTATAATTATTTTTCCAGATTTTGCAATATCGCCGTTGTAATCAAGCGTAAGATCAAAGTTTTTTTGAACCCACATGTCCATTAAGCAATTAGCTGGCCCGGTATCAAAACCAATAATATCTTCATTTGGTAATAGCAGCGTTATATTTGCAATGCCACCAAGATTGACGATGGCAGTTGGTTTTGCGCTTCTTGAAAAGAATTTAGCATGAAAGGCTGGTGCCAACGGCGCCCCCTGTCCATTAGCTGCCATATCGGCAGAACGAAAATCAGTAACCGTATCAATTCCCGTTATATGCGCAATAACGGCGCCATTATTCAGCTGATATGTATAAGCAGGCTCGCTAACTGGAGAGTGGTAGACTGTTTGGCCATGGCAGCCAATAGCAGTAACCATGTTTTTGTCTATATTATGTTGTTCTAGTAGAGCCTGACTTGCCTTACCATAGAGCATTGCTAACTTAGTCTGACTGTCACCTAACCCCATGAGTGTGAATTTATGTTCTGAATTTGACGATAAGTTTCTTAATGTGTTTGAAAGCTCTGGTGGAAAGGCAATGCTGTGTGTCCCAAGAGTTTCAGTTTTATTGTCTTCAAAGGAAAAAAGACCACAATCTATTTGATCGAGGCTGGTACCAGAATTAATGCCTATGAAAAGATTATTATGCATCAATAAATGCCTATCTGTTTGCCATATTGGTAGTTTTTGTATGCGTTATAGGCGGTAAAGCAAGCGATCGTAATCATGTAGATAAACTGTACCCATACGAGTATTTGAAAATAAATCGGTGTGTTTGCTAGATCAAAATTTTCATGTTGATTTGACACAGTACTACCGACTAGTCCGACAATGAAAGCGAGAATGATCTGTAGAATGAATAGCGCGGCATATTTTCTATGGGAGCGACGTAATTTACCTTTCCAATTTAAGAACGTATCTTCATCTAGTTGTGGGAAGTTCTCGGCTTGCATACGTGCTGCCTTCACCCAAAAAAATAATAGACCAAAACCGTAAATTATGACAAACATCTGTTTTATTTACCAAGCATTTCCGGGGATACTGATAAACTGATTTAGGTCTTTTGGCATGCCTTGGTTGAGTTGTTTAATTCCGCCTTGGGTTTGATAAATAACGGCAGGTGTGCCCATTATGTGTGCATTTTTCATAAATGCCATGTTTTTTTCAAACTCGCGTTTGGTGCTACCACTTGCATTTTCAGTTGGTTTAATGCCACCTTCTTCAGTGCTTTCATTAAATGTTTCCTCATTCTCTAATAAGGCTTTTACCTGATCATCTGCGCCAATAATGGTGTAGGCTTTTGTTTGGCTAGTTGGTTTTAAAAATCCAACGACAATCCATCTAACCGCCAGGTCACCATTATTAATAAGTGGTTGAGTTGCTTCTATAAACTTATGACAGTACAAGCAATTGGGGTCAATTAACGCATAAATTTTATGTGGTGCTGAGTCTTTTCCTTGTTGGATATAGCTGGTCTTATTGGCTTGGGCATAAGCATATTTAGCAGATTCAGGTTCAACATAAGTATTAAATTGTTCTTGAGTTAAATTTTTACCTACTGCATTAAACAGTTGGCCTGTAAAGAAATATTCCCCATCCCTGGTTGTATAAACAATACCTTCCTGTGAATTTTTATTGCGAACAACGAAGCCATATAAATCCGGCTCGGCATCAAAGTGGTTTAATATTGTGAGCTGGTTATTGGTCGATTTATTAACTAATTCTTCTGATTTTTCTACGGAATCACAACCAGATAAAAACATGGCTAGTGTTGTTAATATGGTTGTGGTAAATAATATTTTTTTCATCTGTAAACCTTAATCCAACGATTTTGTATTCAATTATAACGGTATGATATTCCTATGATAAGGCTTTCACAATGTCCTGACAGATAGAATCCTGAATTTTCTGATCTAAAATTGGTTGATCTGTTATGGTGCTGATATGGAAATAATCTTCAACGGTTTCACCTATGGTATTAATTTTGGCTTGTAATACCCGCAGGTTATGCTTATAAAAAACTTGAGCAATACGAACCAGGATGCTTGGTCCGTTGAGCGTTCTTACTGTAACTGTGCTGTAATATTTGTTGTCCTCATTTGTAATGATTGCACTGGTTTGAATATCAAATACATTATTCTTAACTTTGGTATTTCTACGCCTAGTCAGAATGTTTTTAATGGGGCTAGATAATCCCGAAAGCATTTTTTTTTGTATATAGCTAATCAATTTAGGGTCAGAGATATTGCTACCATCTTGGTTTGTAATAACAAATTGACCTAATAAATAACTATTTGATGTCAGGTAAACGCGTGCTTCAGTAATGCTCAAGTTGAGAGAGTCAATTTGTTGAATAATACCATAAAAAATGTGTTTTACTCTTGGGAAATAGGTAGTTAACATGCATTGCTTTAATCTTGGGTAGTACTTAATAAAAATCGTTTTCTCTTTCGGTAAGTCACTAACCCCAATGTTTTGCACTTGCCATTTCATCACATTGGCAGTGTTATAGTTAAAGTACGCTTCTGGTAATGTGTCCCAAAACGCCCTTACTTGGTTGGTTTCTTCTTCGGTTAATTGGAGTCGATTGATGATAGATTGTTTTTTATGTTCATTTTCACCTAATTGCGTTTGTTGGAGCTTTTGTACGTTAGGTGAATTAATTAATTGCCTTGCTGAACGATGCAGTCTCAGTAATAAATTAGCTTTCCAGTCATTCCATAAATCGATATTGGTGCCTAATATATCTGCAACAGTCAGTAATAAAAGGCAATCTACTTTCATGTTTGTATTAGCAGATTTAACAAATTCTTGAATAACTTCAATATCAGTAATATCTTTTTTTTGAGCAATGAGACTCATTTGCAGATGATTTTTCACAAGCCACACAATTAATTCACTATCCTCATCTGATAAACTGTGGGCGCTGCAAAACTCTTCAGCGATTTCTGCGCCGTATTCAGAATGGTCACGACCACTCCCTTTGCCCATATCATGAAAAAAAGCAGCTAAATAGAGTAAATAGGTGTTATTTACATTCCTGAATATCTCTGATATTTCGGGGAATTTGTTGTCCAAACTGCCATTAATAATATTTTCCATGTGCTGCACCACTTGTATGGTATGTTGGTCGACTGTATGAACATGGAATAAATCAAACTGCATTCTAGCTTTAATGTTCGTGATATTAGATATGTAGGCTTCTAAAATTCCCAGCGAAAGCATACTTTGCAATTGTTTGGCAATTTGGTGTGGGCATTTAAAAAAACTAATAAATTTGCTTTTTACTTGTTCTGAGGCATTTTGGTAATTTGGCATATTATGTGATGTTTCAATTAATGCTCTCACACAGTTGGATGTTAGACCTTTTATGTCATTGTTGGTTGACATCATAATGAAAGGTTCAAATATATATTCTACTTCAATAGTTTCCGTATTTGGCGTTTCTGTGTCAATAAGATGGTTACAGACTCGAAAGGGTACCCCTCTTATGTTTGTATAATTTGTATTGTCAGCAGGCATAAATAAGCTTTCAGCAATAGCAGAAATAATTATTTTGCTAATTGCTTTAATGTCGAAGGTACACTGATAGTAGCGTCTCATGAGTTGTTCGACTGGCTTTTGATTTTCATCACCAGGGTAGTTAAATATCTCAGCCAGTTTTTTTTGGTATTCGAATAACAGTCTGTTTTCATCCCTGCCTGCGAGAATGTGTAACGCATAACGTAACTTGCTAAGGGTTTTATGTGCGCTCAATAAGCTGTGAAATTCAAGTCGCGTAATAATGCCGCTTGTCGTCAAAAAGCTGGGTTTTTCAAAATTAAAACAATAAAAAATCAACCAACGTATTGTATGTGTATACCTTAGGTTACCTTGTGAGTTTTTAATATTAGGCTCAAGATTAGAGGAGAATTTATAGTTTCTTATTTGTTGCTCTTCATATTTTTCTTGGAAAAATTCTTCTTTACTCATCAACTGATGATTGGACATGATTTCTTGTATTTTTTGGTAGCTCCTGATATTTCCTGCAATTGGCCTAGATTCTAGTAACGCCGTAAAAAAACTAACATCATTTTCAGCATCATCTATGATTTCATCAAATGTGCGAACGCTGTGAGCAATCTTACGGTTTTTGCAATCCCATATTTTTTGAATAAAGGTTTCAATTTCCGCATGGTTCTTTTCAGAATGAGAGTCTATTAGTATTAATAAGTCTAAATCAGAATAGGGATGTAGCTCTTGTCGCCCAAAGCCACCAATTGTAATTAATGTCGCATTGATGTTTTTGGGAAATAATAGGCGAAGCAATGTCGTAATTAATACACATTGCTCTGACATAATGTTATAGATAGCATCAGGGTCGCTTAGGAAATGATCGATACCTTGCTGATTGATGGTGTCAAGTAAAGAATCAATTTCTTGGGTTGAGACCTGATTGTGTTTTAAGTATTTAATAATACTTTTTTTGGTTAATTGAGCCATTGAAGGTACCTTGTGATGATTTCACTGCCGTAGAATAAATAAAATGTACCAGAAATAGCAAGGGCAGGTCCGAATGGAATTTGTTGGTACCTTAAATTGTCTGATTTGTTATGTGTAATGATGACATATATTATGATACCGATGACCGCGCTCGACAGACTTAAAAAGACGATTGATTGCCAGCCAAACCAAGCGCCTAATGCAGAAAGTAATTTAAAGTCCCCGTAGCCCATTCCCTCTTTTTGTGTAATGAATTTGAATATCCAATAAATTAACCATAGAAATAAGTAACCAATAATTGCGCCAGTGACAGCAGACTTAAGGGTAACAAATAATTCAAAGTGGTTGGCGATAAGCCCTATCCAGATTAATGGCAAGGTTAATGAATCCGGTAGCAGATGCGTGTCTAAGTCAATAAAGCTTAAAACAATTAGAAACCATATCAGCAAGGTGCCTAGGCCAGCTTTATAGGTAATGCCATAGCGCATGAAAATTAAGCTAGTGAGTATGCATGTAAGTGCTTCAATAATAGGGTATTTGATAGAGATTCTTTCTGAGCAGAACGCACACTTCCCTTTTAGTAATATATAACTAACGACAGGAATATTATGCCAAAATCGAAGTTTATGTTTGCAGTGCGTGCAGTGAGAAGCTGGGAATGATAGGTTAATAGGTTCTTCCAGATCAATATTACTTGTACCAAGGTCAAGTAGCTCGGTTGCCTCCCTACGCCATAGATATCTTAACCTAATGGGTATACGATAAATAACGACATTCAAAAAGCTGCCAACACAAAGTGAGATAAAGGCAATTATGATTAGCAATATAAAAAAAGGTACTTGTTCAAGATGCATCATATAAAGATAAAAGCGTTTTGTTTATAGAAGCATAGCTTTTTGTATTGATTTGACAATTGGTGTTAATTCTCTTTTAATCATTTGTATAAAATTATATGGATGTTTTATTATACTAGGCTCAGATTTAATTTATTTAGCATGAAATGTCTGGGCTGTTCGAACAGAAGAAAAGAGTTGTCATTAAGATTGGCTCAGCGTTATTGGTTGATAATAACCTTTCGTTAAAGTCTGATTGGCTTAAAACATTAGTTGCTGATGTCGTAGCGTTAAGAGAAAAAGGGCTGGAGGTTGTTATTGTCTCGTCTGGCTCTATAGCATTGGGGCGGTCTGTGCTTGGGTTAAAGAGCCACAAACTCCAATTACCTGAAAAGCAGGCTTCAGCTGCAGTTGGGCAAATAAAGTTAGTTGAGGCTTATCAGTCGTTTTTCAATCAATATAAAATTAATACTGCGCAAGTATTACTTGGAATTACTGACAGTGAGGTACGTTCTCGCTATGTTAATGCACGTAATACGCTTTCAACTTTATTGAAATTAGGTGCTGTACCCATTATTAATGAGAATGATACGGTAGCAACGTCTGAAATACGTTATGGTGATAATGATAGATTAGCGGCAAGGGTCGCTCAGATGGTTGAGGCAGATTTGCTTATATTATTATCTGATATAGATGGTTTGTATACGGCTAATCCAAATTTCGATAAAACGGCTAAACACATTCCTATTGTGGATGAGGTGACAAAAGAAATTGAATCATTGGCAGGTGAAAGTCATACCAAGGTGAGCAGTGGGGGCATGGTTACTAAAATAGCAGCGGCTAAAATCACCAATAATTCTGGGTGTGATATGGTGATTTGCTCAGGTAAAACGCTACATCCAATAAAAAAAATATATTTAGGTGGTTTACATACGCTATTTAGATCCAACGTTGAGTTAATGAGCGCGAAGAAAAAGTGGCTCGTTAATCATTTGCATCGTAAGGGTAAGTTGGTAATAGATGAGGGTGCCGTTTCGGCCATTAAGAACGGTAAAAGTTTATTGCCTGTTGGAATTATTCAAGTAGAGGGTGAGTTCCATAAGGGCGATGCGGTAAGTATAGTAACAGCGACAGATCAAATTTTTGCGGTTGGCCTGGTAGGTTATGGGAGAGCTGAGCTAGATACATGGTCACTGGAATTTAGAAAGAAAGCTTTGGCTAAGCTAAGAATAAATGATGTAACTCAGCCAATCGTTCACCGAGATAATATGGTTGTTACGAATGAATATAGAAAAAAGTAAAAAATAGGCTGACAGGCTAGCAATTTGAGTTTTAGGTATCTATATTTGTAAATTAGTTGAGCAAATAAAGCGCTTAGGAGGAATTTTAAAAAAAATTTTATCGTTGTTGGTATTTAAAAAAAATGGTGACTATACTGATTAACGATAGAGTCCTTTAAATAACCAGGTCTTACATATAAACAATAAATAAGGAGTAAATATGAAATTAAGAAAACTAGCTTTGGCATGTGCTGCAATACCGGCTGCATTGTTTCTAACAGGTTGTGGTAGTGATGATAGTAGTTCATCAGGTACTCAGTTTTATTCACATGCTCAGAGTGCGCCCGCAATCGGTGGTAGCGTACCTGTCAATTATTACAATATTAATGGTGGTTCATTCACACCGTCTTCTGAAAACGCTGTGTTAAATTTTTATGCGACAGGTGGCGCGGTTGCTGCTGGTTCTGAAGTGTCAGAATTGCTTCCAACTCAAAATGGATCTATATTAGTGGCTCTTTCAGCATTAGTTACTTCGGGTAGTGGCGCATTAGTTATTACTGATTATAATGTTGGTTCTAACAATGTATTAACACTTAACTCTACAGTTTCTCAGACTGGTACAGTATATGTTCGTGGTGTGAATCACGCTACAGTAGGCCAGTCAACTGTTTCTAGCCAAACTAAGTCTTTTGCAGTATTCACTGGCGCAGGTGTTGATGTAGGTGGAAGTGTTCAAGATGAGGGTAGTCTAGGTGTTGTAGTACCTGCTGGTACCACATTTAGTGGATCTGATCAGGTAACAACATATACATTGGCAACTTCAGGTGGTAGTACAGCTGGACTTGGTGAGTCGTACAATGCGATCGCTATTAATTCAAGTTCATCTCAGTCTCAGCCAGTTATCTATATGGGTTCTCAATCTGGTGATAGCATCCAACAATGTGAATTGACATTCAATTCAAACTTTGTGCCTAGTTTGGCTGTTACAAGTGGTGGTAATACTTGTATTTCTAAAGACACTACCTCTCTTGGTGCTCCAGTTGGTGACTTAGCTGTTGCTCAGTCAGGTGTTAATGTTGTAGTTCTTGCAGATCTTCCTAATTCAAACATTTTAGTTAGTTGCCCTGCATCTAACTGGGAAGTGCCATTTGGTGATGGGAATTGCGATCTTATCGATGTGACATATCCAGATGGAACAACTGGTAATACGATATATGACATTAACTTAAATGCCTCTAGGACTCAAATCTTCATTAATACTGAAGGCAATACAGGAACTGATGCAATGGTTCAATGTGATATTAATTCTACTGGTACACAAATAACAAATTGCCAACTTCCGAAGAATAGTGGAAGTGCGCTGAATATCGGTAGTAATGAGCAAAATACTGCTATATAATAAGTAGTTAAAGGAATAATTTAACTACTTAAATGAATCTAGTATTTAAAATAATAATTTTAGCCAACATATCTTGCTATAGTGTGTTGGCTTTTTCTTTTCAAAGCTCTTTACCTAACAGTTTTTTTTATAATTTATATAATTCACACCTAAAAGCTTATACGGATAAAAATAGAAAGTATTCTCGTTATGATGGTGCAGTATTTACAGTGTTAAAGCTATCTAAATCATTGTTAACGCAAAATGCCTATTACTCAAATATTAATTATGATGACAATACACGAGTTCTTGAAATTATTATTAGTGTTAATAATAATCAAAATGAGACTGGATATGCAAAGCTCGTATTTAATGATGTTAGTACTGACTTTTGGCATAAATTACAGTTAGCAATAAAAGTAAATGATGTTAAAAAATTAAATAATTATTATAATGAAATTTTAACAAAATATAATATGGAATTTTTTGATCTTGAGATAGATGTTAATAATTCTATTGCGACTAAAGATCTGGCCTTAATTTTGCCAGTATTGCAAAATGCACCTGAGTCCTTAGCCCTTTCGAGTTATCCTGCAAATTTATATTTAAGGATGACATATGATAAGCAAGATAATATATTCATATTAGATGGGTTTGTCGATTATAAAGATCGTGCTAGAATTAATATGAATTATGAAGCTATTTATAAAGGCGGGTTTTATTTAAATGATTTAGTTCATGTCGATGAGAGTTCAAATCGTCATGAACATGTTCCAATGTTTATGGTGATAGAATTAATAAATGATACTCTAATACAAGATATGATAAAATTGGAGTCTGGCACAAATAATGAGTTTATATCTACTGTGATCAGGCAAAAAGTTGCGTTAGATATTGAGTCTAAGGCTCAAAAGACCGATTCAGAAATTGCTAAAAATTATTATACATCTTTAGCTTCATTTGTTGCTAATCCAATAAGCTTGAAGCTAGTGGTAAAAAATAATGGAAAAAATTCAGAAGCAATTAATGATTTTTGGTACAACTTATCACAAGTAGCTAAGACTCAATCGGTTCTTCAGCTTACTGAATTTCCTGACAATGAAACTGAAGACCCAGGTAGTGTAGTCAGATATAAGCTTCGAGCTGCGGACCTAGCATATCGTGTTAATCGATTATTTTACGTAATTAATGAATCATTATCACTAACCTATTATGTTAATGGTCATAAGCTTAATCTAACCGATTGAGATAGAAATGGTCATTATATTCTTGGTGTAACTATATATTAAAATTAATAATTATGAGATTAATGATAATATTTTAATATAAGGTTATATTTATGTAGCAGTCTATCATGCATTTATTATCTACTTTATAGTGCTATAAAAACTTATTCACTTACTATGCAGTTTAAAAGTAATAAAATACATATTGTAGATATTATCTTAATTGCCGTATTGGCATCTGTTTTACTAACTGTGCTATGTCTTCCAAGTCTAATGAAATTATCAGGAATTAATCTTAATGAGCCATTGGCGGGTAATATTTCATTGAATGTTTATGATATGCGCCGTGTATTAATGACATTCCCATTGATTTTCTTGTCATTTATTTATATTTATTCCAATCAGGCTAGATCATATTTATTTTTAGCAATAAATAATTTACCTAATCTGATAAAGACTTGCCTTGTAGTCTATATCACAACTGCAATCACTGGTTCACTAATTTCCATCGCGCCACTGCAAAGTTTACTGGTCAGTGCTGAACAAATATTATTAATAGGTTTAATAATGTTTATATCTGGTATGGTCTACAATAGACCTTATATACTAAAGATAATTTTAATTGCATTTGTATTAATTAGCATTGTATATACCCTTTTATCACTATGGATATATTTTTATCTTTACTTCAAAGGGGTAAAACTTCCAGGTAATCAATATATCCATAACGTAATATACTTTTATTTATCTTTTACAAATGCACGCTTTTTTGGTCAATATTTAACATGGGTATTACCGCTTTTATCATTACCATTATTATATAAGACCTCTAAGTGGATAAGATGTTTTGTTTTTTTACTGCTAGTATACTTTTGGATGTTATTACTTATAAATGGATCAGAAGCCTTATATATCGAGTGGGCGATAATATATATTATCACGCCATTTATTTTCCATAGGCATACAATACGCTTCTTGCTTTTTAATATACTGGCATCAGTGCTTGGATTGTGTATTGCATACTTGATGACAGACAGTAGTTTACATAACCAGGTAATATTATTAATAACTTATGCTATTATTTTTATTTTTCATATCTGCTATATATCTTTTATCAACAGAATTATTATTAATATAAGCACACTAAAAAAAATGCTAATAGCAATAGCTGTGGTTTTCATTATTGCTGTATTTATTTACAAAAACCTAGGCTATTTATCACATATTTTAATAGATAATGGTCGGTTTAACATTATTAGAGTTACGCTATTACCACTATATCATAATTTATTGTTGGGTATTGGTTCTGGTTTAACACCATTTTATGGGCTAGAATTTGCATCAAACGGTATGAGCGTGATTGTCTCACAACCACATAATTTTTTAGTTAGAATTCTTGCAGAAAATGGTCTAATCGGGTTTATATGTATATTCATTCCTATTTTTATAGGAATTGTGGCAGTTATTAAAAAATGCTTGGAATACCGTAAAAATAACAATATTTTGCCAAAACATATTATATTATTTGCAATAATGCTTAGTGCTATTTTACATGCACAGGTAAGTGGTTTGCTAGAAATGCCGGTCAGTCAGTTTATGGGTGCGATTATTGTTGGTGTAATGCTGGCTGAGTTTTCAAGTGCATGTCCATATAAGCATGTAAAATACTCTAAAATGACACAACAAGTAATTATTTCATTTCTTGTATTATTAGCATCTTACATGCTTTTTGTATCCTATTCTTCTGTGGTTAATATTAGTAATACAGCGAAGACTAGAAATTGTGGAATGACTGAAAGCCCCTTTTATTGGTTTGTAGGTACGTCGGCAATAGATTTTCCTGGGCAATACTTTTGTTTTAGGAAAAATTATCCTGAACTAGAGTATTGGTCTATTTATGGCCCATATCAGATTCGATTTAAAAATAATCAAGAAGTTAACAATTAGCTTATCTGGTTTAAAACATCTACAGCTCTTGTTATTTGGTCATCACTTTTAGCAAAACATAGCCGTAAAAATTGGTTCTGAGGTTTTTCATAAGAGCTAGATATTGGTACTAGTCCAATTCCATGTTCTTGAACTAATTTCATGGCAAAATCAAGATCATTTTGTTGTGAGATTTCGGTATAGTCTAATATCAAGAAAGGTGATCCTTCCCAGTTTTGAACTTTTAATTTTGGGTTGTTGAAATTATTGGTAAATAGCTTATACTTTTCTTGATATATTTTGGGCTGACTTTGCCAAAAATCAGGGTGATTATTTATCCCATCTGCAATAGAAAGTTGCATTGGCGTCGGTGCTGAGAAAGACATATTTTGTTTGAGCGATTGAATTGGTTTTAATATTTGCTCAGGACCAATACAAGCTCCCATACGCCAACCGGTCAAGTTATAAGTTTTTCCAAATGATTGGAAAACAACAAGCTGCTTTTTAAGTTCAGGAATTTGAAGCGCACTTGTAAATGTATCTTCAGCAGTCATATGTTCATAGACTTCATCTGAAAGGACTAGTATATCTTTGCCTTTAATGATTCTAGCGAGCTCTTGATATTCCTCTTTGGTTATTATCGACCCCATGGGGTTATGGGGTGAGTTAAGTAGAATAATTTTTGTTTTATCGCTAATTGTTTTTTGAATTGCATTTAAATCGATATGCCCATTTGCAAGTAACTGGAGTCGTTTGCTAACGCCGTTTGCTGCTTTCACCGACTCTGGGTACACATCAAATGCAGGGTCGAAAAATATCACTTCATCACCTGGTGCGGTATACGCCATAATTGTTGCAAAAATTGCCTCTGATGCGCCGCATGTAATAAGTACTTGATTCAGGCCGTCAATTTTAACATTGTAGGCTTGTTGTATTTTAGTTGCGGTTGCTGTGCGAAGCTGTGGGGTGCCTGGAATGGGGGAATAGGCATTTTTCCCTGATTTTGCATGATAGTATAACCGATCTATAAGCCATTCAGGAACAGGAAAATTTGCCACACCTTGTGCCATATCTAAGGCATTGTATTGTGCTGATATTTGGCTCATCTTCGCGTAAATAGATGTTTCTTGACTAATTTTTAAGTGAGGTTGAATCATAATGGAAAGTAGCAATATCTATGAGATTTAGATAATTGTAGTACAAATTAGTGCTAAGAGCTTATTTGAATAGATCAAATTTTTGTTGACGATAAAAGATATCTTTATGTTTGTTAATTTCATGCTTCTGTGAATCAGAGAGAGCAGGTTGGTTTTTATCAAACTCAGCCATAAATTTATCTGCATCACTAACATATTCACGTTGTTTAGCATTGTCCCCAAAATTTACTAAATACTTTAATAGTTTCATATGATTTAGCCCGGCTTGTTTTCTTATTAACTATGATTATACTCATTAGTATAGGGATAAATATAAAATTTATAAAGTAAGGCGAGCAACTAAATGAGACCTGGACCTACCTTTAAGGTACTTGGCGTTATCCTAATGATTTTCAGTTTTTCCATGTTGCCTCCGGTAATAGTTAATTGGATTTTCCATCAGAAAAATGCGAGCCCATTTGTTATAAGTTTTGTGATTACATTTATTACTGGATTTATATTCTGGGTGCCAACTTGTAAAACGAAACGTGAATTGCGCACGAAAGATGGCTTTGTCGTTGTTGTCTTAATTTGGCTTGCTTTGGCTTTGTTTGGTGCAATCCCATATTTATTTTCAAATGGTTTGCACTTAACGTTTACCGAGTCTTTTTTTGAGTCCATGTCTGGTTTTACGACCACTGGTGCAACCGTTATTACTAACTTAGATAACCTGCCTAAAAGTATTTTATATTATCGTCAGCAATCCCAGTTTTTTGGTGGGATGGGGATTATTATTTTAGCAGTTGCAATCCTACCATTAATTGGCGTTGGGGGTATGCAGTTATATCGAGCTGAAGCAAATGGACCTTGGAAAGAAAACAAATTAACCCCGCGTATTACCGAAACAGCTAAAGCGCTGTGGCTAATATATATTGGATTAACCATTGCTTGTTTTATTAGTTACAAGCTGTGTGGGATGAGCTGGTTTGATAGTCTTTGCTATGCTTATGCAACCATAGGCACAGGTGGGTTTGCACCACATGATGCTAGTATTGCCTACTTTGACTCATATTTAATCTACATAGTATGTATGTTCTTTATGATATTAAGTGGTACCAGCTTTGCACTTCACTTTAGAGCCTTAGTCCGTTTAAAAATATATAACTATTGGCATGACCCTGAGTTCAAAAGTTACATCTATTTTATCGGTACATTAAGTTTGATTGTGAGTTTGACGCTCATCGCGACAAACTATTATTCAGATAATGTAATTGCCATGATTGTTGGTTTCTTTCAAGTCATCTCTTTTGGAACTAATACCGGTTTTACCTTATCAAGTGATTATGCGCAATGGCCATTATTTATTCCGGCACTATTAACAATTTTAGGGTTAATTGGTGGATGCGCAGGTTCGACTTCTGGCGGCATTAAAGTTATTCGAACCGTTTTAATTCGAAAGCAAGCTTCACGTGAAATGCGCAGAATTATGCATCCTAATGGTGTGTTTCCGATTAAATATGGTAACAAGGTCATGTCAGAGTCTGTTATGAATGCCGTGTGGGGATTTGTGGCCGGTTATTTTTTAGTATTTTTAATGCTGTGGCTAATTTTAATGGCATTTGATGTCAATATGGTTTCAGCCTTTTCTGCTGTTGCAGCTTGCCTTTCAAACGTTGGGCCAGGTATCGGTGCAGTGAGTGTTAACTATGCAGATCTGCCTGCCGGTGCGCATTGGTTTTTAGATGCTGCCATGCTGATTGGTAGGTTGGAAGTATTTACTGTATTAGTTTTATTTATGCCTGACTTTTGGCGAAGATAATATTGAGTAAGGCGTCTAAATAATACTTTTATGCATCATCATGGTCATGACCATGCTTCTCACCAAGTTTATTGAAAAAATGCCACTTGTTTAATGAGAGGATAAATATAACGATAAATGTTGTGATAATTGGTAACAGGAACATCTCAAAGGCAATTGCTAAACCAATTGAAGCCATTACCCAAACTGTCGCAGCTGTCGTTAAACCTCTGACTCTACTATTATCTTTAAATATAATACCACCACCAATAAAGCCAACACCTGTAACCACTTGAGCGGCAATCCTGGTTGGGTTAGCGATACTTTCATAGTAAGCTGCGCCAATCGAGTGTGTGGAGACGATGCCAAATAGACACGCACCAACACAAACTAAGGCATAAGTTCTAACACCGGCTGATGATCCGAAATGTTGGCGCTCAACACCTACAGCAATGCCGCATCCGCAAGCTAATAATATTTGGAAGATTTCAAGCATTTTTGTATATACATTTAGATATTTATTGATTAGAAATTATATGAGCATGCGTTATTTATCAAGCTTGTTATTCGCAAGTAGGGGCAAATTTATAAAAAATTATGATTAACTAGTATTTTTGCTGGTAGATGTCATACGATTATACCTTGAATAATGCATAAAGATAATACAAAGGAAAATATGAGTCAATTTGAGGGAAAGCCGCTAAATACCTATAAGTTGACACTCATGAATGTGACTGCGATCATTAACTTAAGTTCGATCGCGTATATGGCAACCATTGGTTTTCAATCAGTTGTTTTTTACTTAATCGCAGGTTTGTTTTTTTTGGTTCCAACTGCCTTGGTTTGTGCTGAACTCGGTGGAATGATGACCCAAGATAATGGCGGTGTATATTCTTGGGTGAGTCGCGCCTTTGGTAAAAAAGCGGGCATTGTCGCTATATGGATGGAGTGGTTCAATAATGTGATTGGCTTTCCTGCATCCCTTTCAGCTATTGTGGCAACAATTGCTTATATTGGTTTGAATGGATTGCTAACAGAAAAAATTCAGATGTGGGTTTTAATGTTAGTGATTTATTGGGTGGTGACTTTCTTTAATTTTTTGCCCATGAAACGCATTGTATGGTTAAATATTCTAGGTGCGTTATTTGGCATGATCTTACCAGGTATCCTAATATTAATTGGTGCAATCTATGCCGTATCTAATGGCGAGTTTAATCACTCAGTTTTTGAGTTTGATGCTTGGGTGCCGACACTTTCGTTTGCTACATTTGCTTTATTGGTTAAAACCTTCTCAAGTTACTCTGGTATTCAAGCGACAGCTTTTCATATGCGTAATGTTGAAAATCCGCAGCGAAAAATTCCTATTTCGATGCTGAACTCGATTCTAGTAATATTTTTACTTACCTCAATTTCTACCGTAGCTTTAGCATTAATTTTACCAGAAGGAACCGTTGATCCTTTAAATGGTTTAATTCAAGGTATTTCTCTGGCGTTATCAATTGCTGGTTTATCTTTTCTAAAGCCAGTCATCGCACTATTAATCACGCTGGGCATGGTGTCTGCACTTAGTACTTGGATGTTAGGCCCAGCTCGAGCAATGCAAGAGGCAGCGCATCAAGACTATATCCCTAAAGTATTTTCAAAAATAAATAAAAACAGTATGCCGATTGCTGTGCTATTAATTCAAGGCATCATTGGCACCTTGTTATCGTTTGTGTTTTTATTTATGCCAAGCATTCAATCTGCTTTTGCAATGCTTGTAGCATTAACATCTCAATTTACAGTGTTTGTTTGGATTATGGTTTTTGCGTCAGCAATTAAATTAAGATATATTCAACCAGATGCGCACCGGGTATTTAGAGTTGGTATCCAAGGGAACGCAAAGCTAATTAGTGTATGTGTGATTGGTATATTTGCGTGTGGGTGTGGTTTCTTTTTAGGATTATTCCCACCCGGGTTTTCACATATCCAGTCTATTAGTACTTATATTATTGCCATGATTGTGGCTGATATTATTATTATATCTATTCCACTTATATGGCTATATTTCCATAGACATAATAATTAAAAGATTTATTCATTCGTCAGGGTATACCCATATAAGTTTAAGCATTAATTGTATAATCATACTCTAGAATTAAAGGTGCATGATCAGAGAACCAATTGTCTTTATATACCCAAGCTTTTTGAACGCTTTCTTTTAGTTCAGGCGATGTTATATGATAATCAATGCGCCAGCCAACATTTTTTGCCCTAGCTTGCCCGCGGTTAGACCACCATGTATATTGTTCTGCTTCTTTGTTTACGACACGAAATGCATCAACCCAGCCAATATCATCAAAAATTAAATCGAGCCAAGCACGTTCTTCTGGTAATACACCTGATGTCTTTTGATTTTGTTTCCAATTTTTAATATCAATTTCTTTATGCACAATATTAAAATCACCACAGACAACCATGGGTTTGTCACGTTTAATTTGATTCAATAACTTTTCTTGATATTCTGAAAGAAACTGCATTTTAATTTCTTGACGGATATCCCCGCTTGAACCTGAAGGTAGGTAGAGTGATGCCACAATGAGGTTCTCAAATTCGACTTCAATGTATCGACCTTCAACATCGGCGAGTTGGATCTCAAGTGATTCAGTAATTGAAAGCGGTTTTTGTTTGGTATAGATAGCGACACCACTATAGCCTTTTTTTTCTGCATCAACATAATAAGAATGCCATCCTTCAGGGTGATATATTTTATCGTCAAGTTGATGGCGTTGTGCTTTGGTTTCTTGAACGCATAAAACATCTGGGTTAACTTCCCTAAACCAGTCAAAAAAGCCTTTACGAGTTGCGGCACGAATACCATTTGCATTAAAAGAAATAATTTTCATAAGTCATTCATATAATGATTAATACTGATTGCACTATAACATTAAGTCCTTGTGATTTTCTATGGTTTGTAAGGATGATTGATTTATTGAACATCTTAATCAATATGAATCTTAAGAACTGGTATTATCAGAAATCAGGGCTAGACTTAATGAAGCGAATTGCAATGTAAAATTAATTTTTAAGACTGATGAAAACACTCACCCTTAGCTTAGTTACCTTATTGTTGTCAGGCTGTTTTTTGATGGGTCCTGATTATAAAAAGCCTGACGCGGATGTCCCGCAGGAATGGATTAGTGAAATCAATCATGTGGAAAAAAATAGTGTTAACCTACCGTATTTAGCGTGGTGGGAGAGTTATAATGACCCGACATTAAATGAGTTGATTGCAGAAGCATTAAAAGCGAATAATGATATTCAAATTGCCTTTGCAAATTTAGAGGCAGCGCATGGCCAATTGGATGAAGTTGAGCTAGGTTGGTTGCCTACTTTCTCTTTCCAGGGTGGGTTTTCTCAGATGCCAAATTTAGGTAATCCTGGCACCTATATCGCTGTATTTCCTGCATATATAATTAATTTATTTACACAATATAAGAAGCAACAATATGCAGAGCTTAATGTTGAATTAGCTGAGTTTGCGGTCAGCGCTGTCAAACTAGATATCATCAGTGAAGTGACTCGAAGTTATTTTATTTATTTATCACAAGAGTATTTGTATAGTGAAATTGTTAACCTAGAAAACACCATTAGTGATTTATTAGAATTAACTAACGCTGAACTTGTCATTGGCTTAAATAATGATTTGAGCATTACTCCCTTGAAAGTTCAGCTTTATAACATACGCGCTCAAGAAGAAATTTTTAAGCATAATATTATTGCCAGTTCGAATGCTTTACGCTTTTTATTGAATAAAAATCCAGGTGAAATTATTCATGAGAAAACATTTTCTGAGTTAAAGGTGATGTTAGTAGATTATGTCAATATACCGACAACGGTGTTAGCTGATAGACCTGATGTTGCCTATGCAGAGACAAACCTTAAAATGGCGAATACGGCAATTGGCATTGCGAGTAGTTCATTTTTACCTTCTATTAATTTGATGGACTTTTTAGGTTATGCCAGTCCAGAAGCCGGTGAATGGCGAAAACCAACAGAGGGTATTAATTTAGAACAAGCCATTGCTACTATTGATATCGACCCAACTGTTTTTGGTGAAATCAACGTCAGAGAAGGGCAGTATCAATCGGCTTATTACGAATATATCAAAACTGTTAGAAAAGTCTTAGAAGAAGTAGATACAGCTATTTCAGCCAATAATCGGTTCACACGTAGTTACTATAATCAGGTAGAAGCCTATCAAGCTCAAGATGCGTTTTATGCACTTCAAATTGGTTTATATGAAAGTGGTTTAGCATCAATGTTGCCTGTAGTGTTGGCACAATCTGGTCTCATTCAACAACAAATGCAACTTACGCAAAATAAACTTCAACAATTATTAAGTGTGGTTTCACTGTATCAGAATTTGGGTGGTGGGTATGCACATGGCCAAAGTGCAAAAGATCAAAAAGAGGAAGGCTAGAAGATCATGGCGATTAAATGGAAAAAACATATTACTGTAACAAATACAATTGTTGCATTAGGTTTAGCGGCACTAATTTTATATACCGTTTCATTTTTATTTCCGTTTACGGATGATGCTTTTGTTGTTAACAATGTTCGACCAGTCGTTGCTGAAGTTGAAGGGTATGTGACCGAAATTTATGTTAAGAATGGTCAAAAAGTCAAAAAAGGCCAACCTTTATTTAAAGTGCTTGATGAGCCGTATCGGTACAATCTAGAAAGTTTAGAGTCAAAGCTCCGTAAAGCAGCTGCAGACCTTAAAGCGCTTGAACATCAATTACAGAAAGATGTGAACTTAAGCCAAAGTAAGAAAGAGATATATAATAAAGCAGAGCTTGATGATGAAATGTATCAAGCCGGACTAAAAGCACACGTTGTATCTTCGATGATAGCGGAGAATTCTCGTAAAGATACAAAATCAGCATTGGCCGATTTTGAGTCTACGCTTGCTCAAATTCGAATTGATGAGCATAGAATTATTGCTGCTGAACATGAAATTGATTCACTAGAAGCTGAGGTGAGAAAAGCGCGTTTTTACCTTGATCAAACCGTTGTCTATGCTCAGGAAGATGGCATTATCCAAAATTTTTATTTGGCATTAGGCAATCCTGTTAACTTTAATGAGCCCTTATTTTCATTTGTAACAACTGGAGACATTATCATTCAGGCAAACTTTAAGGAAACTGATTTACGATTAGTGGAACCTGGTGATAAAGTGCTTATTTTTCCAAGAACTTATTTATTTGAAAAAGTCTATCATGGTGAAGTGATATCTGGATATTGGGCGGCAAATAGACAAAGAACTGATGCGCGTACTCAATTACAGGATGTGACGAATGAAAACCAATGGTTATTATTGCCACAACGTTTACCTGTTCAAATAAGGGTGACTGACCCTGACCCAGAATATCCTTTAAGAGTTGGTTCAAGTGCTTATGTTTATATCGAAGCTTAATGCATATCTTGAAAAAGTAGACCCATATTATACCCAAAGGCTTATTGCTAGAAAAGGTGCATACATTGCAATATTAATTTTGCTGGCATACATCCTATTTCAACCTAAGCAAGGATTTGCCTATATTATTGCGCCTTTTCTTGGATATTTTATATTCGAATTGCCAATATATAATACTTATAAAAAGAAATATTCAGCTATTATATATGGCTACGGCTCAGCAATATTTTTTTCTTCTTTATTTATATTACTGTCACCAAATAAGATAGTTTTGTATACAGCAGGTGTTATCTGTTTTTTTTCTTTTTGCTATTTAACGATAAAGTATCTACCTCAATTTAAAGTGCTGGTAATGCCATTTTTTCTTGTTTCAATTGCCTTTGTTGCAACCGAGCCAGCAGGCAGTCTGCAAGCCATGAAATCAATAGCATTCGCAATTTCATTGGCATTATTGGTTATTATTATTGGGTATAAAACGCATCAGAATATTTATTTAGAGGTATGGTACCGTGCTTTGAAAATTAGTATTAAACGTATGGAAAAGAATTTACAATATCTGCTGAATGATGAGCATATTTATTATGATCCTACCGTGATGGTATCTATTAATACTATGGCTGAGTATAAGCGTCTTATACCCAGGCTGAATCAGATTAATACGGCGAAAATTGCTGTACATACTCGAAGTTTAAATATGACCATTATTTACCTACGCTCAGTGGAAATAGATAAAGTATATTGGCAAAATTTAATCATTCTTCTCAGGAAAATTATTCAATGTATGGACCAAAAGATAAAATTTGAACAATGTCGCGAACTTGAAAATTTATTAAAACCAGAGAGTATACATCAAAAGCAAGGATATAAGCATTTATCAATTATCATAAAGAACTGGAATAAAATATGCACCCAGGTCTAAAAATGCATTTAGAATATGCAAGGGTTTGGCAGTTAACCTTTACCTTTGCGATTGCCTTTGCAATATATGTTTTTTCAAAGCTCCCTCATACATGGTGGGTATTGGTAACAGTATTAATCATCTCTGCCGCATATGAACCTGGACTTGTTGTAAAAAAATCTTTACAAAGAGGCAAAGGGACTATAATTGGTTTGATTTTGGCGGGTGTTGCTTTATCGTTATTAGAATTTAATTTTAGGTATGCACCTTTAGTATTGGTGGTGCTGGCAAGTATAAGTTTCGCTTTTCCGCCAACGAAGTATGCCATTCAGGTTACATGTATAACCATGTTTATATTTATAGGCTCTTCTTTTTCACCAAATGAATCATCCTTTTTGCAAGAAATGGTGGCACGTATGATAAATACCATTATTGGTATTTGTATTTGTATGTCAGGTGATTTTTTACTGTTTACAAAGTTTCAATATTCAAGAAGAAACTATGCCATTATGCAGCGAGAAATATGCTTATTAATGCATCGGACAGTCAATCAGCTTGTACGATTAAAAGATAGACCGTATTCAAATATGCGAATCCAAAATATTAGAGAAAGTTATAGTATTGTCTTTGCTAAAATTGCCATGTCTGGAGACAGCATTCAGCATGATTTTAGGGCGACATCTGAGGCGGCAGAAAAAATTAAAAAATTTAATGATATTATATGGGAAATGCGCACAGAAACCGCAGCTATTAGTTACTGCATATTGCTTTCAAAGGATCACGCTGCGTTAGACCGCCATGTTAAAAGGTTTGAGACCCTATTAACTGAAGCGAAAACCTATTATATTAAAAAAACGTATCAGGGCCTTTCTAAAAATATCGACACTAGTGTTACGCTCGAGCTTAGCCCAGCTCAAAAGTAGTCACACCAAATATATTTTCTAAGTTAATATCTGGTAAGGTTTGATTATACATTCTAGCTGTTTCAAATACCTTATTCATTTGGTATGTATTTACTAATTCATTTGCATATTTATTGGGTTCAGGTATGTCTAAATAGATGTATTTATCTGGTGAGATTTTATTGTTAATGGACTTAAATAGCGCATTAGCAATTTCAAAGTTTTCGGCAAATAACGGGCCTATTTTATAACCTTTTAAACACTTCCGAATGGTTATATATCCATTAATGGTTTTATTATTTTTAGAAACCAAGGTGATGCTGTTAGCAGAATTAAGCCAGTAATTTAAGAATTGCTTTCTTTGAACAGGAAAATATTTATGATCGTATAACATAAGCTCATTAAGCATTGACTCATTGAATTCTTCCACATTTGCATTTACTTCAGGATATAACTTTGATTTTCCCTCAAAGCGAATATTATTATAGGCAAACTTGAAGTTTGATTTTCGATAGTTTGCTTGTTGGTCAACAACGCCATCTAAGCCAATATTGTAATTTTGGTAATGTTCTAGAGCTGACTGCCATAATGTTAATCCATAACCTTGCCCTCTGTAATCCGACTTAACAATATATAACCCTAAAAATGTAAAGTTATTGCCATAGTTTACGATTGAAATGCTAGCGATGGGTTTATTATCTAATAAGCCAACATAAAAGCCTTTTGGGTCTGCTTGATAGAATGCTTCATGGTCGTATAAACCTGGGTTCCAACCTTCTTCAGCTGCCCACTTAATAGCGATATCTTTTACTTCATTTAATGACATATTTCTAATGATATAGTTACGGTCCATCAATTCACCTGTTTGTCAGTTTTAGGTTCTCTCGTTAACGCACTTAAGTTTTACAATGCACTACGATAATAATATAGCCAATAATAAGAATGACTAAATATGGGTATAAATTTTATCTAAATATATACTGATGAAATTTTAGACTATCATGTTTTTAATTTCTTGTGAAAGGCGCCTAAAATGTAACTCATCACTAGGCCAACTAAACCTCCGATAAAGATATCTGTGAACCGTACTGTACCCATCATAAAAGCTTGGCTACCAGCAACAATGACGATGAAGTAACAGCGAACACCAAAGTTGTGAGTATACTTTTTAAATGCGACTAAGCTAAGCATAATACCCATATAAGAAAAGACCATTAGTCCTAAGCTTGTTGGGATAAATTGTAATGTTATGTAGCCCAATATTAATCCAATAATGCCAGATAATATCCGGTCTTTAATTTTTTGTTTTGCATTAGTTACTTCTAAGCTTAATACCGAAAGACCTGACCAAAAATACCATTGTGGTTGATTGGCTTTTATGCCATGAAATACGAGTAGTGCAGTTATAAAGTATAATATATATTTTGAGTAATGGATCAGTTCATTCCATTTGAATTCCAGAATAAATATTCTTGGTAAATCGACTGATTTTAAAATTAGTGAATATATAAAAACTTGAATAGAGCCTACTACCAAGACTATGGCGTAGTCCACATAGCTAATTGAACTATGGTATTGATATAGTTCATAACTCCCATAAAGTAAGCCGATAAAAATCCAGCCATCAAGTTTTTTTAAATAGTCCATATTTGCTTCGAGGAAACCTAATATCGCACTAATAATTAGAATAACGAGCCAAAATATACTAGGGGATTGTTTTAGTAAGCAAGCACCTACAACACTGCTAAGGTATAAAAATAAAAAAAGCATTATACTGTATCTTCTTTTATTAAAACTAACTTGATAAGGCATGATGCTACTAATAGAAAGTAGGCAAGCAAAAAAGTAAAAATTATTGGCCTGAATATAGCCGAGAATCAGTCCAGGTAAAATAGAAACTGCGACAGCAAATGCTTTCTGAGGATAAAAATATCGATTGATTATCTGCTGCATACTGTTCCAATTAATTTATTTTGCCCACTCAGCAACGGTTTTAACTGTTGCAATACGGCTAACGTTTTCAATAGAAGCATTGTGAGTTTTTTCATCATGTGCGCCACAGGCATCTTTGAGTACAATAACATTATAATCCCTGTCGTGTGCATCTCTTGCAGCCGCTTCAACCGCCATGTCAGTTGAGACACCAGCAATAATAATGTCATCCACTTTATTGGCGCGGAGTACACACTCCAAGTCAGTATTATAAAATGCACTAATGCGGTGCTTAACTAATATGTGGTCTTGAGGTTGGACATCCATTTTATGGTGAAATTCTGTTCCCCAAGTATTCAATTCCAATGCATTATATTTTTTTGCACCACTAAATATAGGTGAGCTTTGTGGACACTCAAGATAGTTTTTATTAAAACCGACTTTAACATGTGCAATTAAAGTATGATTTGAACGAGCATAGGCAATTGCTTCATTTGCGCTTTCAAGTACATGATTTTTTTCTATGTAAGGCGCGAAGCCCTCACCTAATTTACCTTCTGGATGGACTATGTCATTGATAAAGTCGATCACTAATAGTAGTTTACTCATGGTATTCTCCTTTTAGGTTGTGAAAATTCTAATTTGTTGGTGATAGCTTAAACATTGGCTAGAATTATGTAAATGTAGAAAAATTAACAAGCCTGTAACCGTTATTAACAGTAAATTAGAAAACAACATGAATAGATTTCCGCTTAAGTCCTTAAATGTATTTGTTATTGTGGCAAAGCATTTAAGTTTTAGTAAAGCGGCAGGTGAATTATGTATTACGCATTCAGCGGTTAGCCAAAGTATTAATGCGCTAGAGCATCATTTAGAGGTAAAGTTATTTAATCGTAGTAATGCTAAAAGTATTTCCCTAACCCAGACGGGTACAAGATATCTTAGCCGTATCATAGAAGCTTTTGATATTATTATTCGCGCAAATGCTGAGATTATTGATGAAGGGAGCCATCACCGATTAGTTGTGAATGTACCATCATCTTTTATGACATTTTATGTAACGCCTAATATCCAACATTACCAGCAGCTTTATCAAAACACGCAACTTAAATTTTCATCAAATCGAAAATCAGTAGAATTTGATAACCAAAATTTTGATTGTGAGATAATTTATGCAAGTGAACAGAACCTGAAACAAGACTGTGTTTGCAAGAAACTTCTAGATGATACATTGATATTGATATACCCAAAATCTGAAGATAATATTTCCCTTGATGAGTTATTAAAATTTAAAAAAGCAATTTATGTCAATGATGTTGTTCGTGAAAGCGATTGGCCATTATATTGTGAAAGTTTAATGATTACTGAGCCCACTGAAAATCAAAGAATATATGTGCCAACTACATTACAAGCTTTAGAAATGGTGAGATCTGGTTATGGTGTTTTTGTTACACATAGTGCTCTCTTGTTAAAAAATGAATTAACTAATATTGAGCTACACAATAAAACCGTTCCCTGCGAAAAGGAATATTATTTTTGTGCACCCCCTGAAAAATTTAAGTTAAGTAAAGTTGCTAATTTTTATCAGTGGATAAATACGTTAATAGTGGAATAGAAAACATAATTTTTATGCAGATTCAACTTCGAAGTGCAATTCTTATTATGCGGCATGGTCTGATGTCTCTGGATTAAAGAATTTTGTTTAGAACTGGCAAACGCAATTAATAGAAATAATCTAACTGCTACTATGAATTCATATGTTATTAAGGAGGTTTTAAATGAGTGCTAAATTGAACCATATTAACCTGAATTCACATAACATAGAATGTAAAAAACCATGGGAAAAACAAAACATATCATCTCATTCAGAAGCCAGAAAAATTATTAATGTAAACCTTCCAAAATTTAAAATAGACGATATCAGGTTATTAGGTGAGGGCTGGGATAATACAACATGGCTTGTTAATGGGCATTTGTGCTTCAGATTTCCTAAACATGAAGAAGCTGCAGCTCTATTGCTGAATGAGGTTAAAGTCTTGTCGCAAAGTTTAGAATTAACTCTAAATATTCCTTCTCCAGCGTATATTTGTTTATCACCAAAACAATTTGAATATCCCTTTTATGCGCATAGTCTCATAGGTGGAACAACTGCTGATAAAGCTAATTTGAGTCTCGAAGAGAGATTTTGTACAGCAAAACCTCTCGCTGTTTTTTTAAAGAAATTGCATACATACTCTGTTGATAGCTGTCTAGCTAAAGGTATTGGGTATGATCAAATTGGAAGATTAAATGTAAAGGCAAGATTTGCACAAGTTAAAGATCGTTTGGAATATTTGCTTAGACATGAAATTTTTACCAATTTTTGTGAAATAATAGACTTTTATGAGCAACACATGAACACAATTAGCCCTAAAAACTTTGTTTTGGGGCATGGTGATTTATATGCCAAACATTTAATTATTCGCAAAACGAAAGAGTTAGTTGGCGTTATAGACTGGGGTGATTCAGAGCTATTACACCCCGCAGTAGACTTGGCTATTGTATATCAATTTTTACCTGAAGAAGCACACCAAATGTTTTGGGATATTTATGGAAAAGTAGATAATAATACTCATGTATTGGCAAAGCTACGTGCAATTTATAGTTCCGTTACAATTAGTTGGTACGCTCATCAAGTGCAAGATATATCCTTGATGAAGGAGGGCATTCTTGGCCTGAAAATGATACTCAAAAACATACAATAATTGGCATTGGGTTATAATTTTTTGGCTGCAAGTTTTACAGAGTTTGACTTTCATGCAGTTTTCCCAGAGGGTTCTATTTCATGTAATGCCTAAATTAACCGTATACTCAACCTCTTTAAGTTTAGGAATTTTATTAGTATAACTTTTTAGGAGTATTGCAATATTTTGTGATGAAGTTGAATCTATTTATGGTGATTCACTATGCAGAAATTCTCGTGTGCCATTCAAGTCTCTAATCGTAAAGTTATTTAATCAAAACTTGAGATATTTATGAGTTACGAAATGCAAAATTGTAACTATCTAAAGTTATTATTTATAAATACCATGTTTAAAATACCTACAACTTATGGAATAAAACAGCTTTTCATCTATAATTTTAATGTTAAAAAACAGAACCATATTTATATCAATGTGACAATCAATACGACTTATAATTTGAGATTACAATGAATAGCTTAAAATATAAAATTCTCTACTTGAAAATTGATTCAGATGAAGCTGTTTTAATCGAAGAGTTATTATTTAAAGAAGGTTTGTTTGCAGAAGTTTCAACCGTATTGAATAAACAAGAATATCAACAGAGTCTTTCTGAGAATCAGTTTGATGTCATATTATGTGATAATAATATTATTGACCACTCATTTTCTGAAGCACTAAGTTTTGCAAAAGAAAATTATGCACTGACCCCGCTTATTATTGTTACTAAATTGTTAGATACTAAAAAAGCACTTGAGTTACTTAAGCAAGGTGCAACTGACTACATACTAAAAGCGGATATTGAAAAACTTCCTGTACTCTTATATCGTGTCATTGAGGACAGCAGGATAAAAAAACAATATCTTCAGCAATCTACAATTCAGTCTGAATTATTGAGCCAGTCAAATTGTTTCTACTTTTCTTTGAATGAAGATTTAAAGATTGATTATTATTTAAATGGATTAATTAGTGATGAAAAAGTTGCTACGCAATACTTTTTAAATCGACAGCTAGTTTCAATTTTAGATCTATCTGATTTTTCAGCATTTAAAGAACTCAATGCTTTCGTAAAGTCACAGGCAACGGAAATCACCTTAGATTACAAGGTTGCAGAATTTTTGGTGGAAGAAGAAACATGGGTAAAGCTTCACCTTAAGCGTCAGAAAGATGGATTTATTGGCAGTATGTTTGATGTCACGCCGCTAAAAAATGCTGAACTCAAATTAGAATACAGCGTTACTAGGTTAAGACTAATTCATGAATGCACCTCTATCGCTGCAGATGCAGAGTCGCTTGAGAGTGCTTTGCAAAAGTGCATTAATTTAATTTGTCATATAATTAATTGGCCAGCTGGTTATGTTTTTTTAGTTGATAACGGTAATATTGCATCGTCTAAAATATCTTTCACCGCAGATTATCCAGACTTATCAAATTTTATTTCTGATTTAAATAGCGCCCAGTTAAAAGATCAACTTAGCTTACCTCAACATGTTGTTGAGACAAAAAAACCAGCTTGGGTTGCTGATATGGTCAAAAATGGGGAGGGAATACTCGAGATTATTTGTCAGACAGCACATATCCATGGTGTAGTGGGGTTCCCCATTATAATAGATGATGAAGTAATTGCCGTTGTTACTTTGTTTGTTTATGAAACCCAAATAAAGAATGATCATTTGCTCGAAGCATTTGGGGTATTAGGTGAACATATAGGTCATGTTCTCAAGCGAATTCAAGTTGAAAGAAAATTAGAAAATCTCGCTTTAAAGAATGCTGAAATTGGTACCTGGAGTTTGTATGCACATACTAAGAAAGCTTCACTTGACGCGATTACACGAGATATATTTGGGATAAAACCATCTGATAAGGGAATTAATAATTATGCCTGATTACCCATAAGCCTCAGCCATTGTTAACAACCGATGCGGCATAGCCTTTGTTCTAGCAGCAACATAGATGAAACGTTTCATCATATCCCTCAAGTTGAACCTTCTATTAAACCTATAGCAGAATTCGCCTAAGTATCTTGGCAGGTATTTTGGACGTACTGAGTGGCAACTTCCTCCAAGCGCTGTTTTTACGTTAGAAATAACTGTATTGATCCATTTAAATTCTTCTATTTTAACACATTCAGGCCCACCACCAGTTACGATTCTTCGGTGGTTGCAGCCAATATCTTTTACGGCATTAAAACAAGGTAACCCATCAGAAATTATTGAACTACCTGGCTCTAAATGTTCCTTTGACCAACTTTTTATTTCATCACTACTGAAGCGCTTAACTACACTCATATTCATGTACGTAGGATGGCCCTCTTCATTAGTAGAAACCGCAGCAACAAAAGCCGTTTTATTTTGAGATCCTCGACCTCTTTTACCACCACGTTGCTCACCACCCCAATAGACATCATCCACTTGGATCAGCCCTGACAGCTTAGTAACGTCATCACGTTCTTTCATCACATGCATAATTTTGTGTTTGATAGACCAGGCTGTATTGTAATTAACACCTAACTGTCGCTTTAGTTCTAAAGCTGAAATGCTCGTTTTGCTTTGTGTTATCAGATGTATTGCCATAAACCAAATAGTTAGTGGCAACTTGGTCGCTTCAAAGACAGTTCCGCTTGTTAGTGAGGTTTGCCTGTGGCATTTATTACACTGATATACATTGCGACACTTCAAAGTACAATAACTATTAGACTGACAAGAAGGGCATTTGAAACCATTTGGCCACTTCAGATCAAATAATGATTTTTCGCACTGCTCCTCAGTGCCATAATGGGTAATTAAATCAGGTAAACTGTAGCCTTGTTGAAATTGG